>JBJOPU010000020.1:0-11775 GCA_046050505.1 Actinomycetota bacterium | reverse complement strand
CCGCCCGAGCGCCAGAGCGCTTTTCTGGCAACCTCACCCGAGCGGCTGCAGTCAGAGCTGCTCGACGAGCTCGCGCTGGCCTTCGGCCCGCGGGCGCGCGACCCGCTGCAGTTGACCGTGCGGCGCTGGGCCACCGACCCGTACACGCTCGGCTACATCACCAGCTGGCGGCCGGGCGACGTCATGGGCGTCGGTCCGTTGCACGGCACGCACGAGCCGCCGTTCTATGTCGCGGGTAGCGACCAGTGGGTGTGTGGCTACATGGAGGGTGCAGTGCGCACGGGTCGCGCGGCTGCCGCTGCCGTGCTTCAGCAGGGCGGCTCGCGCCCCTGACAAGACGCCGTGCCGGCTAGAACGGGAAGATGACAGGAACGAGCAGCACGGCGACTCCGAAGAACACGAGCCCGACCGGCAGCCCGAACTTCCAGTAGTCGCCGAACTGCAGACCCGCCGGCGCCATGACCATGAGGTTGCCGGGGGTGGCGACGGGAGTCAGCACGGCGGCGGCGGCCGTGACCGCGACGGCCATGAGGAAGGGCAGGGGAGACACGCCCATCTCGTACGCGACCGAAATCGCGATGGGCGCGATGATCAGCGCGGTCGCCGTATTGCTGATCAGTTGGCCGAAGATCAGCGTGACGAGGGCGAGCGCGGCGAGTACGACAGCGGGCCCGAGGGCGCCGACGACGTCAACGATGCCCGTTGCCAGCAAGTCGGCCGCACCCGTCTGCGTGATGGCCGTTGACACCGGGATCATGCCTCCGACGAGCAGAACGGTCGTCCACTGAATCGAACGGTGGGCCTTCTCGATCGACACCACGCGCGTGAGCACCATGATCGAGGCAGCCACGAGTCCGGCCACGGCGGGCGGAACGATGCCCGTTGCGAGAGCGATGACCATGAGCACGAGCACGCCGAGGGCGATGTACGCGCGGCGCCCGAGGGGCGCTGCCTGGCGGCGAATCTGGTCGGGAGCATCCACGACCATGACCGACGAGTCGCGGAGGTTCGTGTCGAGGGCGTCCCAGCGGCCCTGAACCAACAGGATGTCGCCCGCTTCAAGGCGGATGCCGGTCTGGTCGCCGATGTCTTCGCCCCCGCGCTGGATCGCGACGATGATGAGGTCGCCGCTTTCGGTGATCATGCCGGGGAAGACATCGTCGCCGATTGCGCGCGATCGCGGAGGGATGACGATCTCGGCGACGCCGTACTCCGCGTCCATGGCTGCCCAGGTGCTCGAGACCGTGCTCGTGCCCACGCCTTCGAGTTTCACGTCGTCGCTGATCGAACGGATGCTCGTTGGCGTGCCCTGCAGAATGAGAACGTCACCCGCGCGAATCGGCGTGGAGGGCTCGCGAGATCCGGCAACGCCGGGCGTTTGCACGGCGATCAGCGCGACGGGCGTGGCGCTCTCGAAGACGATCTGTTCGGCGGTGCGACCAATCAGCGGTGAGCCTGACAACACTCGAACCCGACCGAAGGGCTGGGCGTTTCCGAACTGCGCCAACAGGGTGCGGGCGTGGTCGCCGAGGTCGGTGGCGAGGGTCGAGGGGGTGCGGGCCGGAATGAGCCGGTTACCGAGCAGCACGGCGATCAGCACCGTGCCGGCCACAATCGGCAGGCCCACGAGACTGAATTCGAAGAAGCCGAAGCCGCGGCCCGTCTCTTCTTCGGCGAGCTCAGACATGATGACGTTGACCGGCGAGCCAGTCAGGGTGAGCAGTGACCCGGCGTGGGCTCCAAAGGCGAGCGGCAGCAGCAGTCGACCCGCCGGCATCGTCATCTTGGTCGCGATGACAACGACCACGGGCAGCAGCGCAGCTACCGCGCCGTTGACGCTGATGAGGGCCGCGAGCACGGCCACAACGATCATGATGATGACCGTCATGACGCGGGTATTGCTGCCCCCGCGCTTGACGAGCTGTTGTCCGGTCCAGGCCGTGAGCCCCGAGCCATCAAGCCCTTCCGCGACGACAAAGAGCGCCGCGATGAGCACGACGGCCGGATCGCCGAATCCGGCGAAGGTCTGGCCGAGGTCGAGGATGCCGAAGGCGTAGAGCGCGAGCGACGCACCAACGGCGATGAGGCCGACGGGAATGCGGTTGGTCACAAACGCCACCACCACGACGGCGAGAATCAGCATGGTAATCGCGATGTCGTTCACGCACTGACACTAACGGAGCGGGCGCAATCTCCCTAGAGTGAGCCTCGCGGAGCATCTCGTGCCGCGTCACTACTCACCAGGAAGGATCACCCTCATGGACGGTGTTCTCGGCTCGCTTGGCAATCTCATCATGTTGTTCTTCATCTCGTTCGCGTTCATCGCGTACTTCATCACGCTCTTCAGCGTCGTCGCCGACTTGTTTCGCGATCAAACGTTGAGCGGTGGATGGAAGGCCGTTTGGCTCATCTTCATGTGGTTCGTGCCGTTCATCACGCTGCTCGTCTACCTCATCGCGCGCGGTGGCGGCATGGCGACCCGCACGGCGGCGGCGTCACAGCGGTCGCAGGATGCCGCGACCGAGTTCATCCGCGAGGCAGCTGGCACGAGCCCCGCCGATGAGATCGCGAAGGCCAAGGCCCTGCTCTCCGACGGCACGATCTCGCAGGCCGAGTTCGACTCCCTCAAGAAGAAGGCGCTCAGCGCCTAGTCAGCGTTATTGCAGCGACGACGTGAGGCGAGCGAGGCTATCTCGTACTTTCTCGCCCCACGGTCGCTTCACCCACTCGTCGAGCGTGAGTTCGCGGCTGTGTTCGCGATACGACGCCTCGATAGCGCGCATGCGGCTCACGAATTCGGCCCCGTGCACCATGACCGAGACCTCCATGTTGAGGCTGAACGAGCGAATGTCCATGTTGCTCGACCCGACAATCGCGACGTCGTCATCAATCGTGAAGTGCTTTGAATGCAGCACGGTCGGAGCCTGGTACAGGTAAATGCGCACGCCAGCGCGCAACAAGTCTTCGTAGTACGAGCGTTGGGCGTGGTAAACGAAGAACTGGTCACCGATCTCACTGACGTACAGCTCGACGAGCAGCCCACGCGAGGCCGCCGTGATGATGGCCAGCTGAATCGCCTCGTCAGGCACGAAGTAGGGGCTCGTGATGCTCACCTGGCGTTCGGCCTTGTGAATGAGCGTCGTGTAAAGCTTGAGGTTGTTGTCGTTTTCAAAGCTCGGGCCGCTCGGCAATACTTGTGCGTCGAGCAAGGCAGGGTCGTCGCCGAGCACTACGGGCGAGGTGTCGAGCGGCAGCAGCTCGTCGGTCTCGTTGTACCAGTCGGTCACGAAGACGGCGTCGAGCTCGCGCACGACCGGGCCTTCGAGTCGGACCATGACTTCGTGCCAGTGCAGTCCGCGCGCGATCGACTTCTTCTTGCCGTAGTTCGACTGGATCATGTTCTGCGAGCCCGTGTGACCCACGCGCCCGTCGACGACGACGAGCTTGCGGTGGTTGCGCAGGTCGGGGCGCTGCCACTGGCCACGCAGCGGGCGCAACGGGAGCATCCCGTGCCACTCGGCCCCCATCGCCGCCAGTCGCGCGAGCGTGGCCTTTCGCGGCGGGTACAGGATGCTCATCAGGTGGTCGCTGAGAACACGCACCGTGACCCCGCGCGCGGTGGCCCGCTCGAGTGCGGCAAAGAATGGCTCAGTCGTCGCATCGAGCGTGAGGATGAAGAACTCGACGTGCACGTACGACTCGGCCGTGTCGATATCGGCCACCATCGCCGCGAACGCACCCTCGTAGTCGTCGATGAGGTCGGCGCGATTGCCGCCCACCATGGGCAGCGCTCCAAGCTTTTCGTTGAGGTGCACCGACGACCCAAGCCACTCGGGCCACTCGTCGCGGTGGCTCACGCGGTCGAGCCCGTCGGTGCGCTCAAGAATCGCGCGGCTGACCTCGTGTTGCTTCTCGCGCCGCCTCTTCGGCAGGCGACTGAGGCCCACGAGGAAGAACGCGATCGCACCCACGTAGGGAATGAAAATGATCGTGAGCATCCACGCGATCGCGGTCGACGGCCGCCGCCGGGCCGAGATGAGGATGATCGCGATGGTGCCGAGCACGACGTGCAGCACAACGATGACGAGAGGCACGATCGTGCCGATGTCGGTCATGGCCGGGGCTACTTCGCCCGCTGACGCGGAACGACAACCTTCTTGAGAATTAGCAAGATGCTCGCGACGACAGGCGAGGCAACGAGCGCCCCGAGAAGGCCCAGCAGCGTTCCTCCGATCACGGCACCGATGAGCACGAGCGAGGCGGGAATCTTGATGGCCTTGCCAATGATGCGCGGGGTGAACAGGTAGGCCTCGACCTGCATGTAGATGATCATGATGCCGGCCACGATGATCGCCGCGGTCGGCGACGTGAAGAGGGTGACGAACACCATGAGTGTGGTGCTGATCAGGGGGCCGATCACGGGGATGAGCGTGATGAAGAGGGCGATGAAGGCCAGGATGCCGGCGTAGCGAACACCCATGATCGTCAGCAGAATGAACGAGAAAGTCGCGTTCATCGCGGCGATCACGACCTGGCCGCTCAGGTATTTGCCGATCGAGTCAAAGATCTCTTCGGCGATCTCGGCGAAGCCCTCGCGTCGGGTTCCCGGAACGAGGTCGTAGAGAGCCTGCTTCATCGAGTCGAGCGAGGCAACAAAGTAGAGCGTGATGACCACGACGAGCAATACGCCGAAGGTGCCGTTGATGATGTCGGCGCCGATGCGCAGCGCGCCGCCGCCGACGGTGATCCACAGGTTCGGGTCAGCCGACGACAGGCGAAGCCACTCGAGCAGGATGAACGGATACCCGTTGAACTGTTCGTCGAGGTCGAGGAACCAGCCTTGGTTCTCGATGTCGGTGAGGTTCTCGGGCAGCGTGCGCGCGAGCTCGGTGGCTTGCTCGATGACGATCGGCACAATGAGCACGAGGAGAACGGCGACGACCGCGAGAAACGCCGCGAGCACGACGCTAATGGCCGCCCACTTCGGCAGACCGCGTCGCTCGAGGCGCGTGACGACGGGGTAGAGCCCGAGGCTGATGAACGTTGCCAAGAAGATCAGTGTGATCGTGTAGGCCAGTTGCGACACCGCGGCGCCCAGCAAGAGCGCCAGGAGCACACCGAGCGTGCCGATGAACCCGATGGCAAAGGGCCCAGAACGCAACCACGTCACACGGGAGGCAGCGCGCGTTTCACTGTGGGAAGGGGTGGCCTCGGGAGTCATGATCGAGCCTCTCTGGCGGCGGGCGACGGTAGTTGTCAACGAGCGGTGAAGATCCGTCGTCACCATATCGCCCCGAGGTGAAACGGAATAGCCTGATGGAGTCTGCGTACCATCGTGCGCATTGACATTCGTCGCTTGAGAAACGGACCACTCATGACCAGCCTGACGGTGACCACCTCTTCTGCAGCCCCCTCGTCGCTCGATGTCGATGTCGTCGTCGTCGCGGCGCGACAGGGAGCCGACGGCCCCGAGCTTGTCGCTCACCCCTCCCTCGCGAACGTGCGGGCGCACCTCGCCGCCGTCGGATACACCGGCAAAGCCGACGAACTTGTGCGACTTCCCTCGCTCGAAGGCTCGCGCGCCACGCTCGCCGTTGTCGGGCTTGGGGCGACGCTCACGGCCGACGCCGCACGCCGGGCCGCCGGTGCGGCCGTGCGTCTGCTGGCCGGCACGGGCTCGATCGCTCTCGCATTCGGCCTCGATGACGAGGCTCATGTGCACGCCATGATCGAGGGTGCGTCCCTCGCGGCATACGCGTTCACTGACTACCGCGCCAAGACGGCGTCAAAGGTGAAGGCCCCGGTGAGCGCCGTGACCGTCTGCACGGGCGCTGCGGTGTCTGCGGAAAGCATTGAGCGCATCCGCATCGTCACCGAGAACATCGCACTCGTGCGCGACCTCACGAACCGCTCAGGCGCTGACCTGTATCCGCAGTCGTTCGCCGACGCGGCGACGGCCGCGGCGAAGGGTGCTCCCGTCACGGTCGAAGTGTGGGATGAGAAGAAGCTTGCCGCCGAGGGCTGTGGAGGCATCATCGGTATCGGCCAGGGCTCGTCGCGCCCGCCGCGCCTGGTCAAGGTCTCGTACTCGCCCGCGGGGGCCGAGAAGCACATCGGGCTCGTCGGCAAGGGCATCACCTACGACACCGGGGGAATCTCGGTGAAGCCGGCCGACGCCATGAACGGAATGCAAAACGACATGGGCGGCGCGGCCGTGCTGCTCGGCGTCATCCTGTCGGCCGCCCGACTGGGGCTGCCGGTGCGGCTCACGGCCTACCTCTGCATGGCGGAGAACCTCATCTCGTCGACGGCGATTCGGGTCAACGACATCTTGACGATGCGCGGCGGTACGACTGTCGAGGTCATGAACACCGACGCTGAGGGTCGCCTTGTCATGGCCGACGGCATGGTGTTGGCGAGCGAAGAGAACCCCGACGCGATCATCGACGTCGCGACGCTCACGGGCGCGGCGATCGTGTCGCTCGGTCGCCGCACGGTCGGCGTCATGGGTGACACCGACCTCGTGCACGAGATCGTCGCGGCGGGTGAGCTGACGGGAGAGCCTCACTGGCACATGCCGCTGCCCGAAGAACTGCGGTCGCAACTCGACTCGCGCTTCGCCGACATGACCAACCTCAAGCCGGGTAACCGCGACGGTGGCATGCTCGTCGCCGGCATCTTCTTGCGCGAGTTCGTTGGCACGCGTGCCGACGGCTCGAAGATTCCGTGGGCCCACCTTGACATCGCGGGCGCTGCGGTCAACGAGGGGCCGGCCTACGGCTACCTCGACGCAGGAGCCACGGGCGTCTCGGTGCGCACGTTGCTCACGGCGATCGAGTCGCGCTTCGTCGCGTAAGCGGCGAATGTCGGCGAACGACGGCGACGGATGAACGACGAGGGGGCCGGTGCTATGCACCGGGCCCCTCGTCGTTGAGCTCGCTAGCTCTTCTTCTCGTCAGACTCGGGGTAGCCGACGTAGAGGTCGTCTTTCTGGAAGCCGGGCATGCGTCGCGCGGGCACGATCGCGAGCGCGGCGAGGCCGCCGAGCACGAGCATCGTCGTGCGCAGAGCGTCGAGGCGCGACTGCGTGAACTGGTCGACCGCATACGTAATCTGCTCGTCGGTCGCGTCGGTGCGGTCGGTGAGCACTTGCTCGAGCTGGGCGTTGGTGAAGAAGTTCACGTTGTCGAAGTTGATCTGCTCGACAATCTCGGGCGTGAACACCTCGGAGTCATTGGCCGCGGCATACGCGCTCGACGTCAACAGGCCCACGGCAAACGCCGAGGCAACCGCGATGCCCGCACTGCCTGAGAGGTTGTGCGTTAGACCGCGGATGGCGCCGACGTCTCCCGCGTTCTCCTTCGGGGCCGAGGTCAGCAGCGCGTTGAATACGAGTGCCACGACGCAACCCTGGGCGAGACCCAGAACAATGAGACCGATGACGACCGACAGCTGGCCCCAATCGTTGGCGATCGTGAACGAGAGCCACACGAGCGCGATCGTCACGACGGTCATGCTCACGCTCGCGATCGTGCGAGGCGCGAACCGCGAGTAGAGCCGGGCAACGAGCGTGTTCGCGATGAAGATCGAGATCGTGTACGGAATCACGGCGAACGACACTTGGATGCCCACAAAGCCCTGCACGACCTGCATGTAGAGCGGCATCAAGAAGCTCACGGCGGTTCCGACGAAGAGCATGAGGCCCATGACCGTTACCGTGGCGCGTTCGCTCGGTTCACGCACGATGTCGAGGTTCACCAGGGGGACCTGCTGAGCCTCCATGCGCTTGCGCGTGCGGCTGATGAACAGTTGCGCGAAGATCACCGCGGCGACGAACAGCAGGGGCACGATCGAGAATCCACCAATCGAGATCGGCGCGTTGCCGCTCGCGGTCAGCAGTCCCCAGTCGTTCATGACGCTCATTCCGAAGCTGAGCAAGATGATCGAGGTTGCGGCGAGAACACCGCCGGTCCAGTCGACGATGAGGTTCTTCTGCGCCGGCACCGGCTTGAGCAAGAAGCTCGCGGCGAAGTTGATGAGACCGATCGAGGCCACAAGCACGAACGACCAGCGCCACCCGATCGTCGAGGCGAATTGCCCAGCGATGAGGAGCGAGACGACCTGAGCGAGCGGGATGCTCGCGGCAAAGTATCCGATCGCCGACGCCTGCTGCTTGCCCTGGAAGCTCGCCGCAATGATGATCGTCAACGCGGGGAGGGTGATGGCGTTCGACGCACCCGTAATCGACTGGGCGATGAACAGCACCGAGCCGTCTTGCGCCGTCGCAATGAGAATCGCGGCGAGGGCCGGAATGATCACGCCGATGCGGAAGGCCAGCACGGGGCCGATCTTCGCCGTGATCTTCGCGCCGAGAAGCAAGAATGCCGAGACCGCGAAGGTGCTCGCGGTGTTGGCGAGACCGACGGTGGTCGGCGAGATGCCGAGGTCTTCGGTGATGCCCGTGATCGACACGTTCCACGCGTTGAAGGCCAGCTGAACTTGGGCCAGCATCACGACAAAGAGTGGCAACCACGACGATCTGGTCTCGACGACGGAACCTGCGGACATGGGGTGAACCTCCGACTCGGGCACTCGCGATTGCGAGCAGTGATGTCGCCATCTTGCCCCACTCCGCGCCGCTTGGCGAGAGCCGACCGATGCAGGCGAGGGCGAGGGATTTATCGGGCGCCCGGGGTGGCGGGGTCGATAGGGATGGCGCCGCCAGAGACCTTGCACTTTTCGGGGCCGACGGTGACCGTCAGCTCGCAGGGTTGCCCCATCGCAACTCCCTGTCGAATCGTGAATTCGCCGCCCACGGCGATTGCGCCACACTCGCGAAGATAAACCCCGAATGCAGCGGCGGCAGACCCCGTTGCCGGGTCTTCATAAACGCCACCAAATGCAAAGGGATTTCTGCTCTGCCACACGGTCGGAGATTCTCGCGCCACCAATTGCACGGTTGGCCACCGTTGCTGGCGTGATAACTCTGCCAAGCCTGAGAAGTCATAGTCCAAAGCCTGCAGGGTCTCCGTCAAATTCAGCACGAGAATCGGATGGTTATTTCCTGCATACGCGACGCGAGGGGCGAGTTCGGGGTCGAGGTCGGTTGGTGACCAGCCGAAAATCTCGAGAAGTTGATCGAGAAGGCGTTCGTCGAGCGCAGACACGTGCCCGGGCGGAGACGTCAACTGCGCGCGCATACCATCAGGGCTCTGAGTGACCTCGACGGCAACAGGCCCCGCGTTGGTCTCGAAGACGAACGAGCCCGGCCCGTGGTGATTGCCCAGGGCGACACCGGCCGCTATTGTCGCGTGGCCGCAAAAGTCAATTTCTTGCTCGGGAGAGAAGTATTTCACTCGCATGTGGTCAGTCGAGTCATCGACAATAAAGACGGTCTCGCTATATCCGACCTCGGCGGCAATTTCTTGCATGCGTGCGGCCGACATGTCGCGCGCATCGAGAACCACGCCGGCGGGATTACCGCCGCGGCCATTTGTTGAAAATGCTGCGAGGCGCAGAATATCGATCGGCATGACCCAACTATAGAGAGGCGGTGCTGGCCGACGTGGTGCCGGCCGACGCGGGCGCGGTTATCGCAAGTCTCGCAATCGTGCCGTCGGCGCGCCCCCGTCTCCGGCCCGCCGCTCGGAGCCAACCGCGATCACCAACAACACGATGCCGACGACTGCGAGCGTGATCCACCACGGCATGGCTTCGATGCCGCGGCCGATTTGCACCGAGAAGGCCAGCACGTTTTCGACCGGCAAGATGATCATCCCGAGCACGAACGGTGCCGCGAGCCGCCAGCGCACGCCGACGAGAATCGCCACGAGCGCGAACGTCATCACCAGTACGGCCCGCCAGGTTTGCGGGTCGGTCGCGGTGGCGAGCATCGACGCAAACACCAGCACGACAATGCCAGGGCTCAGTAACGCCCACGAGCCCGTGCGGCCCATCGGCCAGTGATACAGGGGAGCGGATGCTGCGCCGGGGCCGCGTACAAACGCGATGACTCCGGCGAGCAACAGCATGGCCCCGAGCGGCACGGAGAACGCTTCGACGCGCACAAACTCGCGCGAGCTCCACGCGACGATCGCCGCGACCAGCGCCAGCCCGAACAACACCCACGGGCGCGGCAGAACGGTCGCCACGGATTTCTCTCGCCACACCGCCACGACCATCGTGATGAGAAGCGCCGCACCGATCGCGCTGATCACCCAGACGGGAAGCGTGTCGACCTCGATCGCCGAGCAGGCCGCACCGACGATGGCCGTGAGGGCGGGAACGAGCGCCCACCGGCGCTGATCCGGCGTCGCGTCGCGAGCGAGAAGAAGCCCCGCGTTGGCAGCGGGCACGGCACCCGCCAGGGCGAGCGCGAGCGCCAGAGCGATGGGAGCAAGAGTGACGGTGGACGGGGCATCCACCACATCGATACCTAGCCCGAAGCGGGTGCCCTGTACTGCGCCAGCCATGCTCGCGACAATCGCTGCTCCCAGGGTTGCGGCGCGAAGCGGGGAGAGTCGGCCCGCCATGCCCGGCCGCCCGGTCGCGAGCAGTGCCCCGACCACCGTGAGACCGACCGCGGTGCTGAGCAGGGCAATCGTGCGCGCGGGCGAGGGGTCAGCCCCGGCCGCGATGAGTGCGAGCACCGGAACGATCGCGCCCAGGAGGGCTACGCCGTAGAGGACCGGCTGCGGTCGACCCCGTGCCGTGAAAACCATTGCAACGACAACGGCCGCGAGTGCGGGCGGAAGCAGGTGAGCTTCGGGCGACGTGACGCCGAGAACGGACCACCAGCACCAGAGTGCCGCCGTACCGATGATTCCCGCGAGCCACCAGTACGTCGAGATGCGCCGAACCCCGGCCGCAACCGCGGCGCCCCCGGCGAGTAGTGCCAGAACGAGCGTCAGGGTGACCGGGCCAGCGGCCTCACGGGCGACCGACAACATGACGGCGATCACTGCCGTGACCCAGGTTGTTGACTCCAGCGCGCGCACCACACTGCAGGCCGCCGCGGGTGTCAGGCCGCGCGCGTGCACTGCCTTCTCGAGTGTCGCGAGAAGAGGAAGCGTGACGGCGACGACGCCCGCAATCACGGGGAGCACAACGGGGGACCCGCTCGACTCCAGCAACACGGCCCCGAGGTTCACGATGACAACCGAGATCGACGGCACGATCGCGGCAGCCGCGAGCGAGCGCACGCCCATTCCGAGCGCTCGGCGATGCGTGAGCACCAAGCTCATCGCCAACGCGATCATCGTTGAGGTTGAGAGCACGACCCATGCCGTGCGCTCAATGACGACAAGACCGACCGCCATCAACGCGGGAACAATCGCAACGATCAACAGGGTCATCCAGTAGTCCGTGCTGATTCGGCCGAACACGGTGGCGCCCAGGGCGATGAGCAGGCCGACCGTGGCCGTGATGCTGACCAGCCCGACGAACTCGATGCTCGCGAGCGACAGGGCGGCTGACAGAAGAACGAGTGCATACGCCGCGCCGACCGCGAGGTGCGCGGGGCGCAGCACGCGTGGCAGTGTCATCGCGAGCAGCGCGAGCGCGATGAGCGCGGGCACGCCGAGCGTCACCGCGAGCGCGGGAGACACCCATGAGCTCCACGACAGTGAGACCGCAATGACGAGCGCCGCGTGGCCGGCGAGAACAATTGGCGTCCGCTCGGTCACCGGCGCGCGGCGTCCACGCGACGTGCGACGGATGATGACGGATGCTGCACCCACGAGCACGAGTGCCACACTCGCGCGCACCACCCCACTG
>JBJOPU010000019.1:0-11894 GCA_046050505.1 Actinomycetota bacterium | reverse complement strand
GGCCACGTAGCTCCCGAAGCAGTAGACGCTGGTCCTATTGCTTTCGTGCGCGATGGTGATCTGATCCGGGTTGATATCGCTGCTCGCTCCCTCGACCTACTGGTCGACGCTGACGAGCTTGAGGCGCGCCGCACCGACTGGGCGCCCCTGCCTCCGCGTTACACCCGTGGCGTTCTTGCCAAGTACTCGAAGCTCGTGCGCTCTGCCGCGCAAGGAGCCGTCACCGGGTAGTACTGCGGTTTTCCCGCTCACGAATCACCGACTCTCGAAGAAGGTCTTCTGATGTCCACGGAATCGACACCCGTGCCGAGTCCCGCTGCGTCGTCCGCCGCAAGTACAGCGAAGAAGAGTGATCCGCCCATGCTCACGGGCTCGGGCGCCATTCTCGCCTCGCTCGAAAAGCTCGGCGTCACCGACGTGTTCGGCCTCCCGGGCGGCGCCATCATGCCGTTCTACGACGAACTCATGTCGTCGACGGCCATTCGCCACATTCTCGTTCGCCACGAGCAAGGCGCCGGCCACGCGGCCGAGGGCTACGCGGCGGCGAGCGGCCGCCTCGGCGTCTGCATCGCCACGTCCGGCCCCGGCGCCACCAACCTCGTGACCGCGATCGCGGATGCCCACATGGACTCCGTACCGTTGCTCGCGATCACGGGCCAGGTTTTCTCCACCTCGATGGGAACCGACGCGTTTCAAGAGGTCGACATCACGGGCATCACGATGCCCATCACGAAGCACTCGTTCCTCGTGACGAAGCCCGAAGACGTTCCGGGCGTCATCGCCGCGGCGGTGCACATTGCGACGACCGGTCGCCCCGGCCCCGTGCTCGTTGACGTCACGAAAGACGCGCAGCAGAAGTCGGCGCCGTTCATCTGGCCGCCCAAAATCGATCTGCCCGGGTACCGCCCGGTGACCAAGGCCCACGGCAAGCAGATTCAGGCCGCGGCCCAGCTCATCGTCGAATCGCGCAAGCCCGTTCTCTACGTGGGTGGCGGCGTCGTGCGCTCGGGCGCTCACAAAGAGCTGCTGGCCTTCGCCGAAAAGACCGGCGCTCCCGTCGTGACGACGCTCATGGCTCGCGGCGCGTTCCCCGACTCGCACCGCCAAAACCTCGGTATGCCCGGCATGCACGGCACCGTTCCGGCTGTGCTCGCCCTGCAAGAGAGCGACTTGCTCGTTGCGATCGGCTCGCGGTTCGATGACCGTGTCACGGGCAAGGTGAGTGAGTTCGCTCCCGGTGCGAAGATCATCCACATCGACATCGACCCGGCCGAGATCGGCAAGATTCGCCACGCCGATGTTCCGATCGTCGGGGATGCCCGCGAGGTGTTGCTCGACCTCCTCCCCGCCTTCGAGGCAGCGGCCGCCGAGGCTACCCCCGACATCGTCGACTGGTGGAAGCGGCTCGAGACCCTCCGCACGCAATACCCCCTCGGCTACGTCGACGACCCCGATGACGGACTCCTTGCTCCGCAAGCGGTCATCGAAGCCATCGGCAAGCTCTCGGGCCCCGAAGCCGTGTACGCCGCGGGCGTCGGTCAGCACCAGATGTGGGCCGCGCAGTTCATCAAGTACGAGCGCCCGGGTGCGTGGCTCAACTCGGGTGGCGCGGGCACGATGGGCTACTCGGTTCCGGCCGCTATGGGCGCCAAGGTTGCTCAGCCCGATCGCCTCGTGTGGGCGATCGACGGTGACGGGTGCTTCCAGATGACCAATCAAGAGCTCGCGACGTGCACGATCAACAACATCCCGATCAAGGTCGCGATCATCAACAACTCGTCGCTCGGCATGGTGCGGCAGTGGCAGACGCTGTTCTACGACGGTCGTCACTCGTTCACCGACCTCGAAACCGGGTCGATGCGGGCGGGCGAAGAAACCCGCATGATCCCCGACTTCGTCAAGATGGCCGACGCGTACGGCGCACTCGGCATTCGCGTGACGAAGCCCGAAGAGGTTGAGCCGGCCATCCGTCTCGCGATGGAGACCAACGATCGCCCTGTCGTGATCGACTTCATCGTGAGCCGCGACGCCATGGTGTGGCCGATGGTGCCGCAAGGCGTCGGCAACTCATCGGTGCAGTACGCACGCGACCACGCCCCCGACTGGTACGAGGAGTAAACAGCCGCCATGACCTATCACGTGCTCTCACTTCTCGTTGAAGACAAGCCCGGCCTGTTGACCCGGGTGGCGGGCCTGTTCGCTCGACGCGGGTTCAACATCCGTTCGCTCGCGGTCGGCACGACCGAGGTCGACGGCCTCTCGCGCATCACCGTGGTGGTCGAGGTCGAGGGCTTGCCCCTTGAGCAGATCACCAAGCAACTCAACAAGCTCATCAACGTGCTGAAGATCGTCGAGCTTGACCCCTCGAGTTCGGTGCAGCGTGAGCACATGCTCATCAAGGTGCGCGTTGACAACTCCACTCGCTCGCAGATTCTCGAGGCGGCCAACCTCTTCCGCGCGCGCGTGGTCGACGTGGCCACCGACTCGCTCGTCATCGAGGTGACGGGCGATACCGCCAAGGTCGAGGCCCTGCTGCGCGTGCTCGAGCCCTATGGCATCAAAGAGATCGCGCAGTCTGGCTTGCTCGCCATCGGTCGCGGCTCGAAGAGCATCAGCGAACGCGTGCTCAAGAACTAACCCCAGCTTTCACACCCCCACCGAACAAGGAGAACCCCGATCGTGACTGAGATTTTCTACGACAACGACGCTGACCTCTCGCTCATCCAGGGCAAGAAGGTCGCGATTGTCGGCTATGGCTCGCAGGGCCACGCCCACGCCCAGAACCTGCGCGACAGCGGCGTCGAGGTGTCGATTGCCCTCAAGGCCGGCTCGAAGTCGACCCAGAAGGCAAGCGACGACGGCTTCAGCGTCTTGACCGTTGCTGACGCCGCCGAGTGGGCTGACGTCATCATGATTCTGGCGCCCGACCAGCACCAGCGGTCGATCTACGCCGAGAGCATCAAAGACAAGCTGACCTCGGGCAAGACTCTCGCCTTCGCGCACGGCTTCAACATTCGCTTTGGCTACATTGACGCCCCCGAGGGCGTTGACGTGATTCTCGTCGCCCCCAAGGCCCCGGGCCACACGGTTCGCCGCGAGTTCGTTGCCGGCCGCGGTATTCCCGACATCATCGCCGTCGAGCGCGACGCGACCGGCCACGCCTGGGATCTCGCCCTCTCGTACGCCAAGGCCATCGGCGGCACGCGCGCCGGCGTCATCAAGACGACCTTCACGGAAGAGACCGAGACCGACCTGTTCGGCGAGCAGGCTGTGCTTTGCGGCGGCACCTCGCAGCTCGTGCAGTACGGCTTCGAGGTTCTCACCGAGGCCGGCTACCAGCCCGAGATCGCCTACTTCGAGGTGCTGCACGAGCTCAAGCTGATCGTCGACCTCATGTGGGAGGGCGGCATCGCCAAGCAGCGCTGGAGCGTCAGCGACACCGCCGAATACGGCGACTATGTCTCGGGCCCCCGCGTGCTCGACGCGAGCGTCAAGGAGCACATGAAGGCCGTGCTCGCCGACATTCAGTCGGGCGCGTTCGCGAAGCGCTTCATTGACGACCAGGATGCTGGCGCACCCGAGTTCAAGGCGCTGCGCCTCAAGGGCGAGCAGCACCCGATCGAAGAGACCGGCCGCAAGCTGCGCGCCCTCTTCTCGTGGAAGCAGCAAGACTTGGATTATGTAGACGGCTCCGCAGCGCGCTAGTCACTAACCGTCTCGGCCATCCGCCGAGAAACCCACGAGGCCGCGGCCCCCGCAACCAGGGGTCGCGGCCTCGTGCTGTCGGTAGTGGCCCCGGGCGTTCACGCGACACACCTGTAGACGTGGGCATCCGTTCACCTGCGACGGCGAACGTGGCCGCGTGATTGCGATGCCGTTGCGCTCTGTCTCTCAAGTTGCCATCGTTCTCATCGCCGGCATCGTCGCCGGCATCGGGTTTGCCCCCTCCGCGGCCATGGCCGCGGGCTCGGCTGAAGGTGGCAGCAGCGGTTCGCACGCGTATCGCGACGATCACCCCGTCATCATCAGCGAGATCGCGCCCGGCTGGGGTGACCGGCCCGAAGCCAGCTACGTCGAGGTGCGAAACGTTTCTGAGGCGGCCGTCGACTTGACGGGCTGGAATCTGTACCGGTGCTCAGACGAAGGCCTTCGTGCGAAGCGCGGCGCCCCCGACTCCGAGTTCTCGGGAGTCGTGCTCGCGCCCGGCGAGGCGTACCTCATCGCGCGCACGGGAGAGAGCCCGGCCGGGGTCGAGCCCGACGATGTCATGAGCGCCCCGTTTGCCCCCGGGGGCTACGGCTATGTGCTCGAAGATGCCGAGCAGCGCATCGCCGATTCAGTTGCCGTGTACCCCACGACCCCGTGGATGATGCGCAGTGAGTGCAACCCGAGTGGTTCTTTGCCCGACATCATCGACGCCGCCGCAGGCGAGAGCTACCAGCGGGTCGGGGCCACCGTCACGGCCGATGGCGCGTTCGTGATTGCCCAGGCAACTCCCGGCGAGGTGACGGTGGGTGAGCCCGTGCGACGCTCTGAAGAAGGCAACGTTGTGATCGCTGAAGTTGCGCCGTTTGGGCCGAGTGGCAGCGGTGACGACGTCGTCGAGCTGCGCAACGACGGAGCCGAGCCGGTCTCGCTCGACGGCTGGAGCCTTGTGCGGTGCACGGCCGAAGGCGAGCGGTGGCTCGGCGCACCGCAGGCAAGGTTCGGTGCGGGTGAATCCCTCGCGCCGGGGGAGCAGCTCGTGGTCGTGGGGCCCGAGTCGAGCATCCGCGAGGCGAACGCTGTCATGTCGACCTCGCTTGCCGATCGGGCGTACGGGGTGCAGTTGCTCGATGCGAACGGGCTCATCGTTGACGAGGTGGCGTCGGCGCACCAGCGAGACAGCGCGTGCCAATCGGGTGCGGACAAGCTTGCGGCCGAGCTCGATGCGGTACGAGGTGAGAGCCACCAACGGCTGGCCGATGGCTCGGGGTGGGTGGTGGCGCCGCGCACGCCCGGTGTCGCGAACGCCCGCGCTGAGTACTCGCTGCGGGCTGCGCAACCCCTCGACACGGGAATCGTCATCACCGAGCTTGCGACCGACCCGCTCTCGGTCGCGGCCATCGCCGAGCCGCACAATTACGTCGAAGTGACCAACGTGTCTGATCGCTCGGTGGATGTTGCCGAGTGGCGCGTGTGGGCGTGCGACGCCGACGGCATGCGACGCGCCCAACCCTTGGCCGAGTTCGCGAGCGACCAGCAACTCGACCCGGGCGACTCTCTCGTGATTGCGGCCGAGGGAACCGCAACGGATGCCGCGCACCGCTTCGAGCGCCCCCTCGACTTTCTCGGTGCGGGCGTGCTGATCGAGACGGCCGATGGGGGCATCGCCGACCGAGTCGGCGCGTTTCACGTCAACGAGATGGACGAAAGCGTCGAGCCGCCGTCACCGTGCACCAACAGCGTGTCACTCGTGGCCTTTCAGCCCGACCGTGTGCGCGGAGAAAGCTTTCACCGAGTCGGGCGCTCGGGTGTCGACCTTGCCGACTTCGTGACGGCGCCAGCGAGCCCGGGCTCGGGTGCCTCGCCCCTGGCCGCAGCGGCGAGTGACGAACGCGTACAGGCGCTCGCCAGTCGCACGCGGGCAACTCAGGTTGCGGCGCAGCCCGTCGACAGCGCACTCGCCCCCACGGCACTCATCGCGTCGACCCCCTCGCCCGCAACGCTCGTTGTCGAGCGCGCGGTCGTCGGAAACACCGGTAGCCAGGGGGCCGAGTCGTGGCAGCTCGACAACGAGCGCGTCGTGGGGCGCGGCGAGACGCTCGCGTTTGAGGATGTCACTGTCAGCGCTGACGGCTACGCGTACCCGGCTGTGCGACTCGAGTTGGCCGAGCCGGCCTCCGGCACCATCGAGTGGCGCGGCACCGTCAGCCCCCGTCACCGTGTCGTGCTCTCGACCTGGAACAAGGGGGCAGCGCAGTGGACGGTCATCGGCGAGGCGATTGCTGAGCAGACCGGCGCCGTCGTCGTGACGGGCGAGGCCCCCGTTGACACAGCGAACGACGCCGTACTCGTGCAGGTATTGCCCGCACAGCGCACCGACGCCGACCTCGCGCCCAACGGCGAGTTCGAGCAGGTCGCCGACATTGATGCGAGCATCGTGCACGTCACCGACACGCAGTACTTGAGTGAGGGGTATCCCGAGGAGTACGAGCGCATAGCGCAGTGGATCGTCGAACTCGCGCAGCAGCGTGACGTTGCGGCCGTCGTGCACACGGGCGACCTCGTGCAGAGCTGGGTCGACCCCGACCAGTCAGAGGCGCGGGCGCGGATTGAGTTTGAGCGGGCATCCGTCGCCCAATCGATCATGGAAGACGCCGGGCTCGTCACGACGGTGCTGCCCGGCAATCACGACACGAAGCGCGGCATCCATACGGGCCTCTACAACGAGTACTTCGGGCCCGATCGTTTTGCCGATGCTCCGGGCTTTGTCGAGTCGATTGCGCCGGATGATGCGACCTCGAGCTACACGATCGTGCAGGCCGGGCCGGCGCCCGTACTCGTGCTCTCGATCGGCTACGGCTATGGCGAGCGCGAGCTCGCGTGGGCCGAGCGGGTGGTGCTCCAGCATCCCGAACACAACATAGTCATCGCCACCCACGAGCACCTCACCCCGCTCACGCGGTGGGACCCCTCGCGGCGGGCGACCGACAATCGATGGTTGAGCCGGGCCGATGAACTCTGGAGCCGCGTCGTCGAACCGAACCGCAATGTCGTGGCGGTGCTGGCCGGCCACTATCACGGCCTCGGCGCGATCGTCACGCCCAACGCGGGCGGCATTGACGGCCACCACGTGGTCGAATTGCTCGCTGACTATCAAGAGTTCCGCACCGATTCTGGCGAGCGTGCGACGGGCTTCTTGCGACTGTTGCAGTGGGACCTCGCCGCGGGCCAGCTGCTCGTCGACACCTACTCGCCGCGCCTCGGAGCGACGGTCTCGGCGCCCTATGACTATCCGCAGTTTGCTCTCGAGAGCGGAGTCGACGAGCGGCCCACCAACAACCGCCCGTGGAACATCGTTGCCTTGGGCGCAGAAGGCCGATACGGAGTGGCCGACGATGAGTTCGCCGTTGCGGTGACGATGCAATACGACAAGGTGCTTCAGATGACCGGCCTCGTGTACGGCAGCTCTGACGCTCTCGAGACAGAGGCCGGTCGGCAGCAGTTTGACACCCCGCGCGCGGGGGCGATCTAGACACCCATGCGTGCGCGAGACCTCCCCGCGACAAGAGGTCGCGTGCAGGATCTCGTGGGCCATGCCGTCTAGGGTGACCCCCATGACCTCGATCGCTCTCGGGATGCCCGGCGCGCGCCGCACGGCACCCGACACGACCGGTCGTCCCGACACGTCGGCGCTCATCGACCGATTCGGTCGCGTCGCCCGCGACCTGCGCATCTCGCTCACGAGCGCCTGCTCGCTGCGCTGCACCTATTGCATGCCCGCAGAAGGGCTGCCCATCGTGCCGAGCAATGAACTATTGACCGCGGAAGAGATCGCGCGGCTGGTACAGATCGGCGTGCGCGACCTCGGGGTGCGCGACATTCGCTTCACAGGGGGCGAGCCGTTGCTGCGCCCCGACCTGGTGGAGATCGTCGAGCGCAGCGCGCGGGTCGCGGCCGGAGCATCCCTCGCTCTCACGACCAACGGCATCGGGCTCGAGAAGCGCATCGAGGCGCTGCTTGCCGCGGGGCTCACGCGCCTCAACATTTCGCTCGACACGGTCGATCGCGATCACTTCGCGCGCCTCACGCGACGCGATCGGTTGCCGGCCGTCATGCGCGGCATTGATGCGGCTCGGCGAGCGGGAATCTCGCCGCTCAAGATCAACGCGGTGCTCATGCGCGACACTCTCGACGGAGCGGGTGACCTCGTCGCCTGGGCGCTCGAACACGGGGTCGAGTTGCGGTTCATCGAGCAGATGCCGCTCGACGCTGACGAAGCCTGGGTGCGCGACCACATGGTCGAGGCCGCCGAGTTGGTCGAGGCGCTGGCGCCACGATTTGCTCTTAGCCACCCGCATCGCGATGACCCGCACGCTCCCGCCGAGACCTGGCTCGTCGACGGTGGCCCGGCCTCGATCGGCATTATCGCCTCGGTCACGCGCTCATTCTGCGAAGCCTGCGACCGCACGCGCCTAACAGCGGAGGGCACCGTGCGCTCGTGCCTGTTCGGCGACGACGAAACCGATCTTCGCGTGATGCTGCGCTCGGGCGCCTCTGACCCCGAGCTTGCCGACCGCTGGCGCGCGGCCATGTGGAGCAAGCAAGCGGGGCACGGGATGTCACTGGAGGGCTTCCAGCGCCCGGTGCGCACGATGGGGGCGATTGGTGGCTGAGCTGACGATTCGGTACTTCGCGGCGGCGGCCGAGGCCGCAGGGCGGGAGGACGAGGTGATCGAGCCGGCACTGGCCGCATCCCTCACGACAGTCGGTGCGGTGCGTGCCCACCTGATCGAGCGCTACGGCGAAGCGATGGCGCGCGTGCTCGCCAACGGGTCGTTTCTCGTCGACGGCATCGTGAGTCGCGACGATGCGCGCCCTGTAGGGCAGTGGGTTGACGTGCTGCCTCCGTTCGCGGGCGGATAGCGCCGCGTCGTCAGAGCCCGACCCACTCGGTCGTGCCGCTGGCGAGGTGCTGGCGCTTCCAGATCGGCACGGTCTGCTTGATGTCGTCGACGAGGCGCTCGATCGCGGTGAAAGCTTCCGCGCGGTGCGGTGCGGCAACGGCAGCGACGAGAGCGAGGTCTCCGATGGCGAGCGAGCCGACGCGGTGTGCCGCGGCCACGCGCAGCCCGGTCTCGGCGGTGATGCGCGCGCACGACTCGGCCAAAAACCGCTCGGCGTCGGGGTGTGCCTGATAGTCGAGGCCGTGCACGGCCGCGTCGTGGTCGTGATTGCGCACGACCCCGCGGAAGGTCACGACGGCGCCGTCGGCCGGCGTCAACACTGCGGCCTCGACCGCCGCCGCGTCCAGGGGCTCGCTGCTGATGAGGGCCAACACTGTCGGAGCCTCGGAGCCCTCAGTCATGTGCCCCGCCGCCGGCCAGCTGATCGACAAGGTGCTCGAGCAGCCCGTCGAGCACGGCCAGGCCGTCGCGCACACCGCCGGGCGACCCAGGAAGCGTGACGACGACGGTTCCGCGGGCGACCCCCGCCACCCCACGACTAAGGGCAGCCGTCGGTGTCACGGCGAGCCCGCGAGCGCGGATCGCCTCAGCAATGCCGGGTAGCTCGGCGTCGAGTACCGCAGTGACAGCCTCCGGAGTGCGATCGCTGGGGCTGACGCCAGTTCCGCCCGTGGTGATGATGACGGCAGGGGATGCCGCGAGCGCACGTTCCACGCCCGACGCGACCTCGGCATCCGACGTGACCGTCACGGCGTCGACGGCGAAGCCGTGGGCGCTCAGCCAGTCAGCGATGAGCGGGCCGGTCGTGTCGTCGTGCGTGCCGGCGGCGGCCCGGGTCGAGACGACGAGCACGATCGCGGTGCGCGGACGCACGGTGATTCCGGCGGGCGCTGCCGTCTGGGCGGCAGAGGTGGCAACCGTCGCGAGGGCTTCGGCGCGGGTCCACGGGCCGCGCACGCCGCCGGTCTTCTCGATCAGGGCTACGTCGGTGAGCATCCCCGCCGGGTCGACGGCCTTCACCATGTCGTGCAGGGTGAGGCCGGCGACGGCGACGGCCGTGAGAGCTTCCATCTCGACGCCCGTGCGGCCCGTTGTCGACGCAGTCGCCGTGATGAGCACCGACGACTGTTCGAGCTCGAGGTCGATCGTCACGGCGTCGAGCGGCAGCGGGTGGCACAACGGAATGAGGTCGCTCGTGCGCTTCGCGCCTCCGATGCCCGCGAGCCGTGCCGTCGTGAGCACATCGGCCTTAGGCAGCGCGTCGTCGCGGAGCAGAGCGATGACGTCGGGGCGCGTGATGTAGCGCCCCTGAGCCACCGCGCGGCGAGCCGTCACCGGCTTGTTGCCGACGTCAACCATGCGCGCACGGCCGTCAGAGTCGAGGTGGCTCAGGGTGGATTCGTCATTCACAGCACCCATGCTGTCACCTCCGTTCCCGCGGCCAGTCGGGTGACGTGAGCGGGCACGACGATGATGCGATCGGCGGCTGCCATGGCGGCCACAAGGTGTGACCCCGGCCCCGCGACGGGGGTGACGCCGGTCGCGCCGTCGGCGCGCGCCCGCACGAGCTGCACCTTTTCTGGCACCGACTCAAGGTCGACGGTGAGCACGCGCGACTCGGTGACGCGCAGCGGAAGCCCGGCTGCCTCGCGCAGCAGCGGGGCGAGAAAGAGTTCGAACGACAACTGCGCGCTCACGGGGTTGCCGGGGAAGCACAGCACGGGCACGCCGTCGACCTGGGCGGTGGCCTGCGGGCCGCCTGGTTGCAGGGCGACCGTGCCGACCCATGCTCCGTGCGGTTCGAGCACCTCGCGCACCACTTCGAACTCGCCCTGCGAGATACCTCCCGCGGTCACGATGATGTCGGCCACGGCGGCGGCCGCATCGAGCACACCCAGAAACTCTGCGGCGTCGTCAGTGACGCGCTCGCGCACCACGACCTCGGCGCCCACCGCTCGTGCCGCCGCGTCGAGGGCCGGGCCGTTGGCGTCGAAGATTTGCCCGGGGCCGAGGGTGATTCCCGGCGCGGTGAGCTCGGAGCCCGTGCTGATGATGGCGAGACGGATGCGTCGCCGCACGTGCACGCGTTCGATACCCGCGGCGGCGAGCGCCGCGACGTGGCGCGACGCAAGCAGGCCGGGGGCCCCGACGAGCTCGCCACCGACGGGTACGTCGGCTCCGGCCTCGCGAACGAATGCGCCCACGGTCACAGCGTCGGCGACGCTCAGGGTCTCGCCGGCATCCGTCGTCGACACGGTGGCGCGTTCGACAGGCACGATCGCGTCAGCACCCTCGGGAACGGGCGCACCCGTCATGATGCGAACGGTTGTGTGAGGTGCGAGCGCGGCAACGTCGCCCGGCGCGGCGGCCACGGTACCGACGACGGGCAGGGCGCGGCCGGCCATCACATCGGCGGCGCGCACCGCGAAGCCATCCATCTGCGAGTTGCGGAACGGCGGCAAGGCGAGAGGCGAGATCACGGGTTCGGTGAGGAGCCGGCCGAGAGCGTCGTCGAGCGCGACCTCCTCGAGCTCGACTGCGAGCGTGTCCGCCAGCAGTGCGGCGACGCGCACGCGGTGGTCGTCGACACTCACGCGCGTCGAGAGTTCACCACCACGGTCACCGTCGAGCTGATCATCGAGTGGGTCGTGTTGCTGTGACCTGTGCATGGAGGCTCCTTCGCGCCACACCCATCGTCGCTCACCGCGCGCGCCGTGGCCACTCAGATCAACTGAGACGTAAGGAAGTCGAAAGATCTCGCTCTGCGGCCTCGGCGCTTGTGACGCTTACCCTGGGCCTATGTCTCCGCGTCGCATCACGCTCTGGGCCGCCGCTGCGGGGCTCACGGCCGCCGCAGCCGTTCTTGCGGTGACCGAGTTTCTCGCCCTGATCATTGCCCCGGCCAGTAGTTCGCTGCTCGCGGTGGGTTCTCTCGTCATCGATCTGGCGCCGCCGTGGCTCAAAGAGATCACCATTGCCTTATTCGGCACCGCCAACAAAGTCGTGCTTCTCATCCTCGTCGGGCTTCTCGTGGCCATGCTCGCGGTAGCGGCGGGAATTCTCGAGCGCCGCCGCCCGCCGTGGGGGGCAGCGCTGCTCGGTGTCGTCGGGCTCGTGGCACTGACGGCGGTGCTTACCCGCGCCGAAGCAACCGTCTTCTGGGCGATTCCCACGGTGGTGGGTGTTCTCGTGGGTGTCATAGTGCTTCGTCGCTTGATCGGCATG
>JBJOPU010000018.1:0-12216 GCA_046050505.1 Actinomycetota bacterium | reverse complement strand
CCTCTGGATTCAGCTCGGGCCGTTCTCGTTCCAGCCCGGTGAGATTGGCAAGATCGCACTCGCGGTGTTCTTCGCCGGTTACCTCGTCACGGCGCGCGAGTCTCTGTCGATGGTCGGGCGATCGTTTGTCGGCATGCGGTTCCCGCGGGGCAAAGACCTCGGGCCCATCCTGATCGTCTGGCTTGCGGCCATGGCAGTGCTCGTGTTTCAGCGCGACCTGGGCACCTCGCTGCTCTACTTCGGCCTGTTTCTCGTCATGATCTACGTGGCAACCGGCCGGCTCAGCTGGGTCGTCATGGGCCTCAGCCTCTTCCTCGGCGGTGCGCTGATTGCGAGCCAGGCTCTCAGCTATGTCAACGGTCGTTTCGCGGCCTGGCTTGGGGCCTTTGACCCCGAAAACTACGAGGCCATTGGGGGCAGCTACCAACTCGTGCAAGGCCTCTTCGGTCTCGCGAACGGCGGCCTCATCGGTACGGGGCTCGGGCAGGGACGCCCGAACATCGTGCCGCTCGCCGAGAGTGACTTCATCATCGCGAGCCTCGGCGAAGAACTCGGCCTAGTGGGTCTCTTCGCGATTCTGGGCCTTTACCTGCTGTTCGTTGCCCGCGGATTCCGCATCGGGTTCAACGGCACCGACGACTTCGGGCGCCTGCTCGCCGTGGGCCTCGCGTTCGTCATCGCCCTCCAGGTATTCGTGGTCATCGGCGGCGTCACGCGGGTCATTCCGCTCACGGGCCTCACCACGCCGTTTCTCGCGGCGGGCGGTTCATCTCTCGTGGCGAACTGGATCATCGCGGCTCTGCTGCTCCGCCTCAGTGACACCGTGCGGCACCAGCCCCGATTGGTGGTGACGGACGATGAATAAAGAGCTGCGTCGCATCAGCATCGCTAGCCTCGCGATGTTTCTCGCGTTGTTCGTCTCAACGAGCGTGATCCAAGTCTTTGAAGTCGACGAGCTTCGTGCCGACCCCCGTAATGTGCGCACGCTGTATGAGAGCTATTCGGCCGAGCGCGGTCCGATTTTGCTCAATGGCACGCCCATCGCACAGTCGGTCGCCGTTGACACCCCGTTCGCGTTTCTTCGGCAGTACCCCGAGCCTGCGGTGTACGCACCGGTCACCGGCTACTTCACGCTCAACCAGGGCAATACGGGAGTCGAGGGCGCCTACAACGACTTTCTCACTGGCACGGCCAATGAACAGTTTCTCGATCAACTCGGGGCTCTCGTCACGGGGCAACGCCCGCGCGGCGCAGCGGTGCAGCTCACGATTGACCCTGTCGTCCAGCAAGCGGCGTACGACGCGCTAGGCGGCCTGAAAGGCGCCATCGTGGCCATCGAGCCGTCAACCGGGCGCATCCTGGCCATGGTTTCGACACCGAGTTTCGACCCGAACCGGCTCGCGGCTCATGACACGGAGAGCGTGCTCGCGGCCTATGACCAGTTGCTCGCCGACCCCAACGACCCCCTCGTCAACCGCACCATCAGCGGCGACCTGTACTTTCCGGGATCAACCTTCAAGGTGCTCGTCGCCGCAGCGGCAATCGACTCCGGTCAGTTCACGCCTGAGGATGCTTTCCCGAACCCCGCGCGCCTGGCACTGCCGCTCAGCACCGACACCATCACCAACTCGAACGGGGGAACGTGCGGCAGTGGCACGACCGTGACCATCGCCACGGCCCTGCGCCTCAGCTGCAACATCCCGTTCGCCGAGCTTGGGCTCGCGCTGGGCGAGGAGACCCTCGCCGAGTACACCGAGGCGTTCGGGTTCGGCACCGCGTTCGAGGTGCCGATGGAAGCAACCCCCTCCGCCTTCCCGCGCGGACTCGACGATGCCCAGCTCATGCTCTCGTCGTTCGGCCAATACGACGTGCGGGTTACTCCGCTGCAGGTGGCTCTCATCAGCGCTGCGATCGCGAACGGAGGCAATCTCATGCAGCCGACTCTTCTCGACCGCATCATCGCGCCCGACCTGTCGATCGTGCAGCAACCCGAAGCAACGCTCTCGAGCCAGCCGATTTCTCGCGTGACAGCCGAGACGATGACACGACTCATGGTGGATGGCGTAGCCAATGGAGCGGCGAGCAATGCCAGAATAGAAGGCGTCGCTGTGGCCGGAAAAACGGGCACGGCGGAGAACGGCGATGACGCCCCGTACACCCTGTGGTTCACCGGCTTCGCGCCGGCCGACAACCCACAGGTGGCCATTGCGGTCGTCGTCGAAGACGGCGGAGGGCGCGGGCAGTCCGGGTCAGGAAACCAGATCGCGGCTCCGATCGCGAGGCAAGTACTTGAGGCGGTGCTGAGCAGATGAGACCCACGAGCGGGCTAACTTTCGGCGGCCGGTACCAGTTGCTCTCGCGCGTCGCGATCGGCGGCATGGGCGAGGTCTGGCAAGCAACCGACCTCGTGATCGGTCGCACCGTCGCCATCAAGATCTTGAAAGACGAGTACCTCGGCGACCCGGGCTTTCTCGAGCGCTTTCGCGCTGAGGCGCGACACGCGGCGCTCGTGAATCACGAGGGCATCGCCAATGTCTACGACTACGGCGAAGAAGAAGGCAGCGCCTACCTCGTCATGGAACTCGTTCCGGGCGAGGCTCTCTCGACCATTTTGGAACGCGAGCGAGTGCTGCCCGCCGACCAAGTGCTCGACTTCGTCGCACAAACGGCGTCGGCCTTGCACGCCGCACATCAGGCGGGCCTCGTCCACCGCGACATCAAGCCGGGCAACCTTCTCATCACGCCCGACGGCCGGGTGAAGATCACCGACTTCGGCATTGCTCGTATCGCCGACCAGGTGCCGCTCACCGCGACCGGTCAGGTGATGGGCACGGTTCAGTACTTGTCGCCGGAACAGGCGAGCGGGCATCCGGCATCACCGTCGACTGACGTGTATTCACTCGGCATTGTCGCCTACGAGGCTCTCGCCGGCCGTCGACCCTTCACGGGTGAGTCGCAGGTTGCCATCGCCATGGCGCAAATCAACGATGCCCCGCCCGAGCTCCCGGTCACGGTCGCCGAGCCTGTGCGCAATCTTGTTTTCGCGGCGATAGCGAAGAAGCCGGCCGACCGACCCGCGAGCGCTCTCTTGTTTGCCCGCGCCGCGCAAGCGCTGCGTCGCGGTGACCTTGCCGGGGCCGCCGCTGTCGTTCCCGCGGTTGCGTCGGGAGCCGCGGCAACCGCGGCAACGCGAGTTCAGCCCATGAACGGCGACGGCACGACACGTGTTCTGCCGAACGTGGGCCCCGTGCCGACCCCCGCGCTGCCAACACAAGCCCGTCGTAGCCCGTGGACCTGGCCGCTCGTGGCGCTCATCGGCCTTCTCATCGTGCTCTTGGTCGGTGCGCTCATTGCGGTCTTTGCCCAGCCCAGCATTCCCGAGCCCGAGCCAAGCGACACCCCCTCCAGCGAGGCCTCGCCGAGCGAGTCGCCGTCTCCGACGCCAACGATCGAAACGGTGGCCATCGTCGAGAGCGAGTGGCTCGGCCGCACACGCACGGCGATCGATGCAAAGGTGGCCGAGCTGGGCCTGAGGCTCGACCCCGTCGAGGGCAACATTGCGCCCTCGGCCGCCGAGCAAGGGTTGTCGTACCAAATCAACCCGCGCAGCGGCGTTGTCCAGCCCGGCACGGTGATCACGGTCTTCTTCTACACACCGATTCCGACGCCGACGCAACCGTCGAATCTCGCGATCGATCCCGGCACCGGCCCCTACCCGGGCGGGAGTGCTGTCACCCTCAGCTGGCCGGCATATGCGGATTGCCCCGCAGGGTTCCCTCTCACGGGGTACAACTTCACGATTGTCGGAGGCTCACCCGGCCTGTCACTGCCCCTGCCATCATCGGCCACCGAGCTGCCCGTGACGCTCACGGCGAGTGGCCAGATGCGCGTGACCTACGTAGCGATCTGTTCAACACTGCAATCGCAGCGGTCGAACGAGCTCGCCATTCCGATCGGCTAGCGGGCGGAACCGAACGTCGCTCGGTGACAGAGACCCCTGCGACAGAGGTCTCATCGGCTTAGACTGGCGAGCACAGCACCGCACCAGCACAGCACAGCGAAGGAACCGAGGCACTGATGGACGAGGTCGCACAGGGCGCCCGACTGCTCGCCGCACGCTACGAACTCGGCCCGCTGATCGGCCGGGGCGGCATGTCCGACGTGCATGTGGCCACCGATGCCAAGCTCGGCCGTCGCGTCGCCGTCAAGTTGCTCAAGTCGGCGCTTGCGTCCGACCCGGTGTTTCGCAGTCGGTTCCGCCACGAAGCGCAGGCCGCTGCGCGTATGGCGCATCCGACGATCGTCCGCGTCTTTGACGCCGGTGAAGAGATTGTTCGCGAACCCGGCGGCGGCGAGACGATTGTTCCGTACATCGTCATGGAGTACGTCGAGGGTCGTCTGCTGAAAGACATCATCGCCGAGGGGCCACTGCCCTTCGCCGAAGCGGCACGCATCGCCGAGGGAATCCTGACGGCGCTCGAATACTCCCACCGCGCGGGTGTCGTACACCGTGACATCAAGCCCGGAAACGTCATGGTCACGTCGTCGGGCCAGGTCAAGGTCATGGATTTCGGTATCGCTCGCGCGATCTCCGACTCTGCGGCGACGGTTGCCCAAACGAGCTCCATTCTCGGCACGGCGCAGTATTTCTCGCCCGAGCAAGCGCGGGGCGAGACGGTCGATGCCCGCACCGACCTCTACGCCAGCGGTGTCGTGCTGTTCGAAATGCTCACGGGTCGCGCTCCCTTCCACGGTGAATCAGCGGTTGCGGTGGCGTACCAACACGTGAGCGAAGCGCCCCCGACGCCCAGCAGCATTAACCCGCAGGTGTCGGCTGCGATGGATGCCGTCGTGCTGCACGCTCTCGCGAAAGACCGCTTCGAGCGTTTCCAGACCGCGAGCGATTTCCGCAACGACGTCACCGCAGCGGCCACCGGCCAGGTGCCGCCGAAGCGCGTTAACGCTCCTGCCGACTTCACCTCGACGCTCTTCGGCGTGAACCCTCAGGCGACGGCGAACACCGAAGCGGCGATGCGCCAGCTCAGCGTCGACGATGATGAACGTCGAGCGCGCACACAGTCGCGGCCACCCGTTGCCTGGATCTGGGCTGGCATCGCCGTTGTCGCTGTGGTCATCGCCGCCGTGCTCTTTTGGGCACTCAGTCTTGAGCGCACTCAGCTCGTCGAGGCGGTCGCCATTACGGTTCCCGATGTGGTCGGTTTGCAATACGACCAGGGCGGGCAAATTCTTCTGGATGCTGAGCTAGAGCCCGACCCCGTTACCGAAGTCAGCGACTCCGTTCCCGAGGGCGAGATCATCAGCACTGACCCTGCGGCGGGAATCACCGTCTCCCCCGGTCAGGTCGTCACGGTCGTCGTCTCATCGGGACCTCAACCGATCGACGTGCCGAGCCTGTCACTCCTGACCCTCGCCGAGGCCCAGGCGCTTCTCACTGAAAGAGGCCTCGTCGTCGGCACCGTGACGGCAGAGAACTCGTCATCGGTGAGCAAAGACGTGGTCATTCGCTCTGACCCCGAATCGGGCACCGAGCTGCGGCCCGGCGACAAGGTCAATCTCGTGGTCTCGACCGGTCTCGTGCGGGTTCCGGATGTGCGCAACCAAGAGGTGGGCACGGCGTCATCGCAGCTGACGGCGATCGGGCTCCAGGTCTCGGTTGAGGGTGATGGCGGGTGCACCGGCGGGCTCGTGACGGCGCAGTCGTTGCCGCCCGGCGACCAGCAGCAGGGGTCACCCGTGACGCTGCGGTACTGCAGCGGAGTGTGATGCGCTCAGGCGTGTGACGGTGTCGTCACGAGCGGGCTGAGCCCGACGGCAGCTTCACGCGCGCTCGGAAGGCCCGCCTCGGCGAGCCAGTTGCCGAGCATCCGGTATCCGCCTTCTGTGAGCACCGATTCGGGGTGGAACTGCACGCCGTGCACGCGGGCTGAGCGATGCCGCACGCCCATGATGATGCCGCCCTCGGTTCGCGCCGTGACCTCGAGCGACGCGGGCACGGTGGAATCGACAATGGCGAGGCTGTGGTACCTCGTGGCCCGAAACGGTTGCGGAACGCCCTCGAAGAAGGCGCTGTCGTCGTGCTCGATCTGCGAGGTCTTGCCGTGCATGAGCTCGTCGGCGTGCGTCACGGTGGCGCCGACTGCTTCAGCGATGGCCTGATGTCCCAGGCACACACCCAAGAGGGGCTGGCCCGACTCAACCGCCGCACGCACGACGGCAATCGAGATTCCTGCCGATGCCGGGTTGCCGGGACCCGGCGAAATGAGCACGGCGTCATAGTCAGCGATGAGCGCCGCGGCGTCGGCACTGTCGACCACGTCGTTGCGCACAACGGTTGTTTCTGCGCCCAACTGCTGCAGATAGCCATTGAGCGTGTAGACGAAGCTGTCGTAGTTGTCGATCACGAGAACGCGCACGCGGTCAGCCTCCCACGGTTGACTCTTGTGGCAGCAAGGTGTCGGCTGCCCACGGAAAAACCCACTGCACGAGAGCCACGAGCACGACGGCCACGAGCACGATCAGAATCAGGATGCGCACCCACACAGGGCCCGGAAGAATGCGCCACAGCGCGGCGTACATTAGTGACCCCTTCGCGTGTTCATGACGGGAGAGGTCGCTCGTCGCGACGTCGACAGGGCCCGGATCATCCGCGAGCCTCAACGACACCCGAGATCTCGCTCGGCGGACCTCCCGCTCGCGGGTACCACGTTTCGAAAACTGCATACGCGACAATGCGCTCGGCCGTCGAGAACCGCGGATTGCACGTGGTCATCGTCAGAATGCGATCCGTCGCCGTGGCGCCCGGCGCCGTCGGCACCGGCTCGAGAACATCAACGCCCGTTGGCCAAACATATTCAAGCCCCCGGAACGAGTACTCGTACCACCCGTCAACCGTCTCGACGTAGATGCGATCGCCAAGTCGCAGCTTGTCAACGTCACTGAACGCACCACCCCACGTGTTGCGGTGTGCCGCGATGGCAAAGTTGCCTACCTCACCGGGCATTTGGGTGTCGGTGTAGTGACCAATGCCGATGCGTCGACTGTTGAGCACCGTCTCGACGTCGACGCCGGTCGCAATTGACCGCACGTAGTTCTCGCCGAAGCGCGGGACGATGAGAGCGCCGAAGACCTGCCCCGCCGGCGGGGCGATCGAGACGACCGGTTCGCCCGGGTCTGTGGGCCGCTCGGCCAAGGCTTCGCCACGGTCGTATTGGTCTTGCAACTCTTGCTGCACGACCTCGGCCGCCTGTTGTTGCTCCCCGCCCGTGACGATGTCGTTGAGCCAGATGTACCAGCCGAGAAACAACATGACGACCACGCCCGCGGTGATGAGCAGCTCGCCGAGCACGCCGGTCACCGAGAGTCGCGCTGGTGGGCGTGCAACCGTGGTCTTAGCCGTTCGCGCGCGAAGTTCACGCCGCGTGAGCGGCGGGCGCTCCGTCGGCGAATCAGCCTCAGTCTCGTGCACCCCTTGATTCTAGGCGCAGGTGCTCGGCGTGCTCTCGGGCTAGACTGCACAGCATGGCCAGGACTACTGCGCGCAGCGCCGAAAACCCCGAGACCCCCCGAGGCAATGACGCCCCGAACCCCGTCTGGTTCAAGCCGGTCATGTTCGGGTTCATGCTTGTTGGGCTCATCTGGATCTTGGTGTATTACGTCAGCCAGGCCTCGTGGCCGGTACCCAGCCTCGGCGCGTGGAACATCATGGTGGGCTTCGGAATCATGTTCATCGGGTTCCTCATGACGACCCGCTGGCGCTGACCGGGAGTTTGTTAAAACTACATCGGTGTGATTATCCCCACTGTGGAGTCACCTGTGGATAACGTGTCTCGCCGGGGCGCCGAGCGCTCCTAGAAGAACGCCAGGCGCACGACCGTGAGGGCCACGAGGCCCACCCCGACGAGTGCAACGAGCAGTGCTTGGCGACGCTGTTGATCAGCACGTCGGGTGCGCAGCATGATCCAGGCCAAGAGCGCGCCAACAACCAAGCCGCCGACGTGCGACTGCCATGAGACGCCGGGGATGAGAAAGCCCAGCGCGAGGTTGATGGCGATAATGACCACGAGCTGAATGTTGCGTCCGCCCAGGCGGCGTTGAATCACGAAGAACGCACCCAGCAGGCCAAAAATGGCTCCGGATGCTCCCACCACGACCGACAGCGGTGCGAGCCAGAGCACCGCGACTGACCCACCGAGTGCCGAGAGCACATAGACGGCGGCAAATCGCGCCCGCCCGATAAGACTTTCGAGCAACGGACCCAGAACCCACAGCGAGTACATGTTGAAGACGATGTGGAAGATCGACCGGTCGCTGTGCACGAGCGCAACCGTGAGCATCCGCCATGGCTCTTGCGCCGTCAGAGGCGGGAAGTAGGCAAGCGCTCGGGTGACTTCTCCCTGCGTGAACCACTGCAGCGCAAACACAACGAGCGTGACGGCGAGGATGCTGTAACTGACCACGGGAACTCGACTGCCGGGCCGAAAGGCGCGCACCAACGCCGACGGGCGACGGGGCGCAGCCGCGCGCGCCGCGGCGATGCACTCGGGGCACTGCACCCCAACCGCCGCGGGCGTTTGGCACTCGGGGCAGACTCGACGATCACAACGCTGGCAGCGCACCGCGCTCGGGCGGTCAGGATGCCGGTAGCAGACGCGGGCATCCGCCCCGGTGTCGGCGGGGCCCGGCGTCGACGTCGTCACGCGACCTCGACGACCTCGATGCTCGAGATGACGACGTCGTCGAGCGGCTTGTCGTTGGCATTGGTCGGCACGGCCTCGATGGCCTTGACGACGGCCTTCGAGTCGTCATCGGCGACGACACCAAAGATGGTGTGATTGCCGTTGAGCCACGGGGTAGCGACCGTCGTGATGAAGAACTGCGAGCCATTGGTTCCTCGGCCGCCGCGCTTGCCGGCGTTTGCCATCGCGAGCAAGAACGGCTCGCTGAACTGCAGCTCGGGGTGAATCTCATCGTCGAACTCGTAGCCGGGGCCGCCAATACCCTGACCGAGCGGGTCGCCGCCCTGGAGCATGAAGTCGGTGATGATGCGGTGGAAGATCACACCGTTGTAGAGCGGGTCGGTGGTCTTCTTGCCGGTGGCCGGGTGGGTCCACTCTTGCGTGCCGGTAGCAAGACCGACGAAATTGCGCACGGTCTTGGGCGCGTGATTGCCGAACAGGTTGACGACGATGTCGCCCTTGTTCGTGTGGATAGTGGCGACGGCGGTGTGGATGGACATGTCGCCCATTCTGGCATGGAGCGCACTGGCCGATTCCTGTGCATTTCTACGACATCGGTTGGGTGTGCCATGGGTTGGTGCCAGGATGGGAGAGCCGACGAAGGTCGATCCAGGAGGATTCCATGGAACTGTCACGCAAGCGCCAGCGCGAATTGAAGAAGTTGCGCCGCCAAGCCGGCGATGTGTGGGACGAACAACGCGAGGTTCTTGAGCGTGCGGCGAGCATCCTGCGCGATGCCAGCCGGCAGGCTGCTTCGGTCGCCCGTGAAGATGTTGCCCCCCGCGTGCGCGAAACCTATGAGAAGCGCATCGTTCCCGGCGTCGAGGCAGGAGTGGGCTCCGTGCGGCATGCCGCGTCAGCCACGCGCGACCGATTCGTCGATGACGTCATGCCCGCCGTGTCGGGCGCCATCGGCTCGGCCATCGCCGTGCTCGACGTTGCACGCGACAAGCGCATTCGCGATGCCATCCGCCAGGTGTCTGCTTCGGGCCGCGAACTCGCGACGCGAGCGGGCCAGAAAGTCGGCATCATCGAGGTGAAGCCGAAGCCCGGGCCCGGCCGATACATCCTCATTGGCCTCGGAGTGGTCGCGACCGCTGCCATTGCCTACGCCGCATGGCAAACGTTGCGGGCAGACGATGACCTCTGGGTCGAAGAGGTCGACCCCGACGACGCGACGCCCGCCGCTTCGTAGGTTGGAGCTCGACTAAATGTCGAGGCCGAACCGATCGTGCTCGACTAAACGTCGAGCACCAACTCCGGGGTGGTCGCCCGCGACACACACGGGTAGAACACACCGATCTCGTCTTTGTCGTCGTCGGGCATAACGGAGTCGAGGTGTAGCGGCTTTCCCGCGAGCACACGTGTTTCGCACGTGCCACACACCCCTGTGCCGCACGACGTAGCCATCGGGATGCCCGCCGCCTGAATCGCGGTCAGCACACTTTCGTCGGCAGCCACCTCGATGCGTCGGCCGGTCGAGCGCGTAACGACCACAAGCGGCGCGCGGCTCGCGCCGGCAGTTCGATCGACCGCGATGAATCGCTCGACGTGACAGCGTGCATGCGGCGTCGCGGCAACGACGTCGTCGAGCAAGGCGCTGCTCCCGCACGCATAGATGTCGGCCTGCGTCGCCGCAATCTCGCGGGCGACGTCGACCCGTTCGTCGCGCTCATCTCCGGCGATCACCCGCACTCGGTCGCCGTAACGGCTTTCGAGCTCGCGCGTGAATGCCATCTCCGAGCGTGTGCGCCCCAGGTACAGCAAGCGCCAGGCGCGAGTAGGCGGCAGGGCCTCGATCATGGCGCGAATGGGCGTGATGCCGATTCCGCCCGCAATGAACAAGTACTCGTGGGCTGCTTCCAGCGGAAAGTGATTGCGGGGGCCGATGACGTCAAGTTCATCGCCCAGGCCGGCGACGTCGTGCAGGTAGGCGCTGCCCTGGCCCGCAGGCTCTTGGCGCAACACCGCGATGTCCACGTGAGCCCGATCGGCCGGGTCGCTGCAGAGTGAATACTGCCGTTCAATGCCAATGGGCAATCGCAGGGTCACGTGCGCACCGGCGTACCAGGGCTCAATCGGCTTTCCGTCGACGCGCGCGAGTCGAAGGCGAACGACTCCATCGGCTACCGGGTGCTTCGCGGTGATCCTCATGCGCGTGACGGCGAGAGGGTTCGACGGGTTCGCTTCGGCGAGCGACGGCACCGCTCCATCGTTTGTCGGGCGCGACGCTGAGGGCGCGGGAGTGCGCCGACGCGCCATCACGATGCGAACGATGAGGGCGATGACGGATGCCGTGACGATGACCGTCGCGACGCCCTGATACCAGGCCGCGCCGGCATCCGTGCCCGCGAAGGCGCCGTGGATGGCCACCGCGAGCACCGCGACGTAGCTCAGGTAGTGCACGGCCTTCCAGAAGCGTTGCGGCAAGCGATTCTTCATGAGCGACGTCAGCTGCACGGCGAGAAGTACGTAGAACGAGAGGATTCCGAGGGCGACGGGAAGGGGCCGGTACTCCGCGATGAGCGGAATCAGCAGTTGATCGATGGGCATCGCGAGCCACGGGTCGAGCATGAGCGACACCATGTGAATGGCCGTGAGAACGAGGGCGGTACCGCCGAGAAAGCGGTGCAGGTCTTGCAGCCAAGCGGGGTTGTCGGCGCCGCGAAAAACGCGCGTCGAGAGCGTGATGCCCCACAGCACCGCCACCGTCATCAGTACCCAGGCGAGCACAGCGCTCGCGCGAGTGACGTACCACCAGAAGTGCGGATCGTTCATGCGTAATCGCTCCAGTTCGTGGTGGTGTATTCGGCGCCATCCGCGTCAATCAGCAGAGCGGCGGCTCCCCGGGTGGGGATCCAATCGAGATAGTCACGAGGTGTGCGCAGAAATCCGGGCTTTGTCAGCACTTCTGCGCGCGCGGCCGTCGAGGCGATGACCGTGACAGTTTGGATGCTCGACACCGCGCTTCGCTGCGTCGCCGGGTCGATGAGGTGGTGACGTTCGGTTCCCGACTCAGACACCCATCGCCGCTTGCGTTGGCTTGAGGTGGCGATGCCGCCGTCGGGCAGTCGAATCTGCCCGCGTTCCGTGCCGGGGACGAACGGGTCGTCGATCGCCACCCGCCAGGCCACGCCGTCAGGTGCCGCACCGCGAACGCGAAGATCACCGCCCACTTCGACGAGGCATCCGGCAGCACCGGCGACCATGAGGTCGGCCGAGATCAGATCCGCCGCGAGACCTTTACCGATGCCCCCTGCGTCGAGCGCTGTGCCCGCGGGCAGGGTCACGGTCGTTCCCTCGATCCGCATAGCGTCGAGGTCGCCGCGCGGCGGTACTGACTCGGGCAGCCGAGTGGAACGCGAAGCGTCAAGCATCGAACGGCCATACCCTTCTGCGACAACCGCCGGGAGCAGCGTTGGGTCGAAGTCGTGATCTGTCTCACGCCAACCGTCGAGCA
>JBJOPU010000017.1:0-12395 GCA_046050505.1 Actinomycetota bacterium | reverse complement strand
GCGCGGCACTCGGCCGTCGACGAGCGCGTCGAACACGAGCGGAAAGAGATTGTGCGGGCTCGTGTCTCGCACGGCTGGGTCGCCGGAGCCAACGACGTTGAAGTAGCGCAGGCTCGTGTGGCGCAAACCGGTGGCAACCGCCTGATCGCGCAAAAGCCACTCGCCGATGAGCTTCGACTCGCCGTAGGGCGACGTGGGGTTCTTGGGCACGTCTTCCGTCACGAGGTCAACATCGACGGCACCGAAAACGGCGGCCGACGACGAGAACACGCACTGCTGCACTCCGTGCCGTTGCATCGAATCGAGCAGGGTGATCATGCCCGTGACGTTTTGTTTGTAGGTGTGCAGCGGGCGCTGCACGCTCACCCCGGCGTACTTGAAACCCGCGACGTGAATGACGCCGGTGACCGCGTGGTCGGTGAGCGCCGCATCCACCGCCGCCGCATCGAGAATGGATGCGCGCACGAAGGGCACGCCCTCCGGAACAAACTCGGCGTGCCCGCTCGAGAGGTCGTCGAGCACGACCGGCGTCATGCCCGCCGCAGTGAGGGCGCGCACGACATGCGCTCCGATATAGCCGGCTCCGCCGGTCACAAGCCACGTCATGCTGACAGGTTACGGCCCGGCGGCACTGCCGCGTGCCCGGCTCACGACGAGCAAGGCACGAGCGATGACCGCAAGTCTTCGCTCAACGACCCCGCGCCGCCCACGAGTATGTACTCGCCGATCAGGGAATCGTGGATGTTGTCGAGAACCGAGAGCGGAACACACGTCGTGCGCGAGAGCGTGAGCGGAACCTGCTGCACCGAGCCCAACCAGCCGATCGCCAAGGCGTCGGCGAAACCGGTGCCCGTCGCCATGTAGGTACCCTCCCGCTGCGGGAAGAACTGATCGGCGATGGCGGTGGCTGTTTCGTATCGTGACGCGCCCTGCACTCGATCAACCGAGACACCGAGTCCGGCGATCTCCGCGGCGATGCCCGCCGAGACGGAACCGGTTCCGCCCACGATTGTGACGGGCTTGTTGATGGAGTCGATGAGGTTTCGCGTCGCGGTGTCGAGGCTGGCGGCGCTGCCGTTGACCAACAGCACCGCACCGCCATAGGCCCCCGCGGCGGGAACGGCGGCAAGCGCGTCGGGGTAGTCGCGACCCGTCGCCACGAACACGCTGCTGAGTTCCAGTTGGCTGTGCATCAACTGCACCACGGCGCGCGAGGTGGCGTAACGGTCAGAGCCAGAGATGCGCTCGACAGTTTCGGGCCCGGGAAGGAACGTCTCGAGTTGGGCTTGCACCGCTGCTGACACCACGCCGGTTCCGCCCACGATCGTGATCGCGAAGGGGTCGAGTCGATTGAGCTCGGCGAGTGTCTCGGGGGGAATTGAGGTGCTCGTGACCATGAGCACGGGCGAGCCCTCACGACCGGCGAAAGCACCGGCCGAAAGCGCATCGGGGAAGGTCAGGCCGTTGACGATGATGATGTGACGATCGGCGCCATCGACGCTGGCGAGCTTGCTGATCTCGACAGCCGTGGCATACCGGTTCGCACCCGACACGCGATACGAATTGAACTGACGCGGCTCGAGAACCACATCGCCAAAGCTAAACGCCGAACCATCACTGAGGGTGATGGCATCAGCGTCGAAGTGAAAGCGCCAATCGTTGTGCCATTCGCGCACGGGCAGATTGCGCGTATCGGTGCTGACGAACTCGACGTCGTAGTTGCCAGCGGGTTGGCCCGCGAACGTAAAGTTGCCGGAGCCATCAACGCTGGCCGTAGCCGTGGCGGCTCCGGGCCAGGCGCCATCGGGGAACAGGTTGACATACCCGGCGTTGGCCGCGACCGGCGCTCCTCCGCCGGAAGGAACGATCAACAGTCGACCAGTGATGGCGCCCGAAACGGCGGCCTCGAGATCGGGGGCCGCGTCGTCAACGGGCCGCGCCGCCGCGGGGGCGACAGCGAGAGAAACGAGCACGGCGGCCGTCGCGAGGGCGGCAAGCATTGACAGACGATGCGCGAGGGTCATGCGGCTCACCCTAGGTCGGTCGAGGTGAACTCACAATGGCCACGAGAGCGCGGGCTAGGGGCTCCGCGGGTAGTCGATCGCGTTGCGTAGCGCGGACGAGTGCACAAAGACACCCGTGCCGTTGTAGATGACGCGGTACCAGGTGCGCTCGCTCACATCGACGGCCACCACGGTGCCCGCGGGAATCGTGCCGAGAAGGGTGTTTGCACTCGCGGCCGCAAAGTAGGAGGTCGGCCCAGCGGTGATGACATTGAGGTCACTGAACGTGCCTGCCGTGACGAGGGCACCGTTGAAGTGCTCATAGACGATGCGGCTGATCTCGCGCACGCCCGTGACGGATGCGCCGCCGCCGCCGAGCACCGCGATGACGTAAGGGCCCGACGGAGCAGACACGATTCCCGCGTCGGAGTGGAACCATCCGGCAGCGGTCCACGCCGAGCCGGTCTTGTTGGCAACCGGTACGCCCGCCTCAACCCCCGAGGGAATCTTCGAACGCCACAACTGCGTCTCGAGCAGGGTCATGAAGTGGGCGGTGAGCTCGGGGTTGAGCAACTCGCCGCGCTCGAGGCGGCTGAGCAACAGGGCGAGGTCATCCGTCGACGACAGCTTGCTCGAGTACGGAACCGTTCCGGACGCCGCGCCCGAGTAGACCGTGGCGCTATACCCCTCAGCGCGCAACTGAGCCGAGAGCGCGCTGACGCCGAGCAGCGCTACGAGGTCGTGGTGGCAGTAATTGTCGGAGACGTGGATCATGACGCGCAAGCACTCGCCGACACTGACTCCCGAGCGAGTGGGCGTGGTGAAGCTCGCCAGCCCGCGTTCGATGCGGTCGAGCACGGCGTAGGCCACAAACACCTTGATGACACTCACGGGCTCTTGAGCGACGGCCCCGCGAATGCTCACCGAGGCCTGCAGCCCCTCGAGTTGGCGCACGCTCACCGAGTAGGTTCCGGGCAGCGTGCGCAGTCGCTGTTGCAAGGCCGCTGTCAGTTCGGCCTCGCTCGTGCGGCGGTCATCGTCAGCGGTGCTGCACGACTGCATGGCCTGCACGGCCGGGCCCAAGACTCCCGTGCCGCCGAGCAGAGTGACCCGGCTGGCCTGAAGCCGGTCGACGATGTCGACCCGCGTGCTGCGCGGCACGCAGAACGGTGATGACGAGTAGAGCGGTGCTGACTCGATGCCCGCGTAGACGGCCCCCGCGAGAGCATCCGCGAATCCCACCCCCGTCGCGACGAAGGCGCGCGTGGCGGTCGGAAACGCAAAGGTGTTGATGGCAACCGCGGTGGCGTAGCGGTCAGCCCCAGCCAGGCGCTGAACCGCGAACCCGAGGCTCGCCAGCTGCTGCTCGATCGCCGTTGACACCACCCCCGTGCCGCCCGCAATGAGCACCTGGTCGACTTCGCGCGCGGCGATGATCTGCAGCGTCGCGTCATCGAGCGCACTGAGCGCGCCATCGACGAGCATGACGGGCGCCCCGGCTGAGCCTGCGGCAGCCGCCGCCGCCAGGGCATCGGGATAGTTGCGCCCGGTCGCGAGGTAAAGCGTCGTGCTCGGCGGCGCCGAGCGCTCGATCATCGCGCGCGAGGTGGCGTAGCGATTGGCCCCCTGCACGCGCACGACCGTGAAGCCCAATTGCGCCACCCGCGCCTCGACGGCTGCGGAAACCACGCCGAGCCCGCCCACGATGACGACCTCGACCGTGGGGGCAAGCCGCCGAAGCTCTGTGGCAACAACGGCCGGCAGTGCGGTGGGCGACGTGAGCAGCAGGGGCGCGCCGAGAGCCGCCGCAATGGGTGCTGCCGAAAGGGCGTCGGGATAATCCGCGCCGCTCGCGAGAAACACCCGCTCGACCCCCGGAGCAAATGCCGCGGTCGACACGCTCACCGCCGTTGCGTACCGGTCGGGGCCGGCGATGCGATCAGCACTCGTTGCCGCAGCAACCGGGGCGATGGGCGGCGAGGCCGCAAGCGCTGACGGCCCCGACAGGCCGGCCAGGGCCACGACGGCAATAACGAGAGCGGCCGCGACGCTCGACTGACGTGCGCGTGCAGTTGCCATCATGGTCGCTCACCCCCCGGTCGCGTCGCGATCAGAATACGCGATGGAGCCTCGAGGGGGGCGGAGCCCGGCTCACCCCTGCGGATGCCGCCCCGTCGCCACCACCGCACGCCCCGCGCCGACCACACGCAGCGAGGCCTCGTCGGCGAACGCCGCCTGCCCCCGCTCAAGCGACAGTTCATCGTGCAGCGTGACCTCGCCCTCGAGGCACAACACGATCGCGGGGCCGCCGGTCTCGAGGGTGATGCCGTCGACGGCTGAGCCCGCCTCGACCAGCGTGAGCGCAAAATCGACGACGTCGGGAGTGAAGCGGTGCACTCCGGGTAGCAGCTCGACCGGAGCAATACGCGGCTCGGCCACCGGGCGGGCGTCGAGCACGCGCATGAGCTCGGCCGCATCCACGTGCTTGGGCGTCAGGCCGCCGCGCAACACGTTGTCGCTCGCGGCCATCACCTCGATCGCGAGACCCTGCTGATACGAGTGGATGTTGCCGGTCGGCAGGTACAGCGCCTCGCCCGGGCGCAGCACGACGGTGTGCATGAGCGTCGACATCGCGATGCCGGGGTCGCCGGGGTAGAAGTCGGCGAGGCGGCGCACCGTCGCCCAACTCGGGGTGTCGCGGGCGTCGTGCTCGAGGGTGCGGGCAGTGGCGACGACAGCATCCACCACGGCGGTTACCTCGGGGCCCCCGGCGATGAGCCAGCGCACGAGGTCGGGCAGTGCGGCGTCGTCGACAAGCTTGTCGATGAACGCGGCCAGTGCGGGCTGCTCGGCTGCGGCGAGCGCCGAGCGGGCCTCTGCGACGGGGCGAAAACCCGCGAGCGCGATGAACGGATCGCTGAGCGCGAAGATCAGCTCGGGCTTGTGCAGCTCGTCTTTGTAGTTGCGGTTGGCGGCGTCGAGGGCGATGCCCGCGGCGTTCTCCCGCGCAAAGCCCTCGCGCGCCTGGGCGATGGTCGGGTGCGCCTGCAATGAGAGCGGCTCGCCGGCCGCAAGCACCTTGAGCAAAAACGGCAGCTTCTCGCCGCGGGCAAGCAGCATCGCTGAGAGATCGGATGCTCCGCTCGCGTCGCCCGCCACAATGCGCGCCGGCGACCCCGGGTGGTCGCCGAGCCACAGCTCAGCCTCCGGCCCGCCCGACGGAGTCGTGCCGAGCAGCTCGGCGATGGCCGTGGTCGAGCCCCAGGCGTAGGGGCGGGGCGTGTTCTCGATGCGCAGCAGCATGCTCAGAATGCTGTCACGAGAGCCGCGATCACGTCGCGCGCCACTAGCTCGGGCGAACCCCCGTCGTCGACAAACATGTTGACCTGAACCAGGCTGCCGTCGATGTACGCCGTCAGCACGGCAGACTCAGGGTTCCACCATTGGAGGCCTGCCGCTAGCGCGCCGTCAAGCTCGATGGGCGCGCCCGGCAGAGTGACGCCCGCCTCGTGCATCCACGCCCCGCCCGGCAAAATGCGCAGGGTGAAGGCACCATCGGGCCCCGACCATGAGCAGTGGGTGGAGTCAAGGATTTCGTCGGCCAGGTAGCTCGACCACGAACCGTCATCACCCGAACCCTCCGTCTTCGCATCATCGACCGCAAACGGCACCGCACCCCGAACGACGTCTTGCTGCGCGGGGATCTCACCGGCGCAGTCGCTCGACCACGCGAGCGCGTCGGCCGGGCGCTCCCACGCCGCGACCGCGGTTGGCCACGACCGGGCGTGCGACACCAAATCGTCGAGCAGGGGTTGCAGGGCGACCTCCAGGTCGGAAGGGGCAGCGTCGCGGTGGTAGACGATGACCTCGAGGGCATATGTGCCCACCACCATCTGGGCGCGGCATCCCGGTCGGTCGGTCTCGTAGTCGATCGCGACCCCACACGTGCTGAACGACACGTCACCCGCGATGTCCGTCGCGAACCCGTTGATCGGATCCGCGGCGGCGGCGACATTCTCGTCAAGAACCGTGGGAGGCACATCGACGGCGACGTACACCTCGAGCTCGGTCTCGAGGTCGCCGAGCACGCCGTTGTATTGGCAGGCCAAATAGCCGACCTGGTCAAAGGTGCCCCTGAAGAACGGGCTTTCCCGGGTGATGGCCGACGCCGCGCCCCCGCTCACAGCATCCGTGTCGAAGATGGCGGCGCAATCGGCCGGCACGCGCGAGCCGGGCGCGGTGGACGTTGGGGCCGCCGCCGTCTCACTCGCCGAGGGTTCGGGGGTAGAGCCCACGGGGGCGGGCTCAGGAACACACGCAGCGAGGCACAGCAGAAAGGCGGGAACGAGGGCGAGCGCCGCGGCGCGTGAGATTCGAGTCACCCCCACATTCTGGCCTTATCAAGGCTGATGGTGGGAGTCACGTAGAGCGCAGGTCGCGTTCTCGCGCGCGAGGCCCTGGCCCGTCGGGGCTGTCGTCAGTGCCGACCGTGCGCGCCGCGCCTCGACGCGTGTACGGCGATCAGGGAGTCAGTTCGGCGATGATCGCCTTGGCGATATCGACCGGCAAGGTCGTCAGCTGACTCGTGGGGATCGAGGGCATGTCGTAGGCCGATGTCACCGACACGACCACGAGGCTGTCGTGAGCGACCACCTGCGCCGTGCCATCGGAGTAGCCGACCGCTGCCCCGTTCTTCACCGGGATCACGGTCAGGGCGGCGAGGGCATCAGAGAGTCGGTACGGAGTGCCCGTGAGCGCGCCCGGTTGCGCGAACATCCAGGACGCTCCCGGAACGATCATGACGGTCACCGTCGGATTACGGTCAACACCCCACTGACAGCGGGTGACTCCCGACCGCTGGTCGGCTATCTCGAAGAGAGAGAATTCGTACCAGTCAGAAGACATCTCGGTAGCAGAACCGATGGGAAACGGCACGACGTCGGCGACCGCAGCAGCCACGCGATCGGCTTCGGCCTCACACCCCGTTGACCAGCGCAACGCTTCAGTCGGCGCTCGCCAGGCTACGGGCGCCGGGCCCCACGACGCCAACCGCGTTGCGAGTGACTGAGCGAACTGGAGACTCGCGGTGTCGAGCCCCGCATTAGTTGAACCCGAGGGCGAGATTCGGACTTCTGCGAAGTACCCGTTTGCGTAGACCCCGCTGTAACACGGGTTCCAGGCGCCGATCTTTCCACAATTTGAGTATGACAACTCACCGCCGAAGCCTGTGTGGTGGCCGGCCGCAACCGCGTCGTCGACACGACTCTGGACATGCGAACGGGGAATGTCGACCCCCACGAGCACTTCAATGTGCGCCGGGATGCGCTCGAGATTCGTCGAGATCTCGCAATGGAGGGAGCCGGCTTGAGCCCTGATCGCATCGAAAGGCGTACCTTCGTACATCGGCGAGCCGCTGCCCCCCGACAGACCGGCGAGAGAGGTGAACAGTTGCGTACACGTGACGGGAACACGAGGGCTCGGTGCCACGGCAGTGAAGACCGGCTCGACATACGGTTCAGAATCGGACACCGCTGACGCGCCCGGTTCGTCGGCGGTGTCGGTCGGTGAGTCAGTCGGCGAGTCCGACTCGGCACTCGGCGACGACGTCTCGCTCGAATCTTCGGAGCCAGCTTCCGACGTGTCGGACGATTCTGCCGCCACCGAGCAGGCCGCGAGCATCACCGTGAGCACCGACACCAGGGTCAGAGCCGCGAGACGGCGGCGCGCTATGCGTGTCAGCGCCACAGTCCGACCCCGCCCACAACAGAGATGTGAATATGCACCATTAGCGGCTCCCGAATTCGTCGACGACCGCGTCGGCGATGTCGAAGACGACTGAGGGCACGTCGGAGAGGGGGATCGGCGCCGTACCACCATCCGCCCCGACGCCGATAAGCACGAAGCTGTCGTCGACAACGAGGTGCAGTGCGCTCGTCGCGTACCCCTGCCACAGCGAGCTCACGTAAAAGGTTGCGAGTGCATCCGGATACGGATAGAGCGGGCCCTCGAGAACTCCGGGTTGAGCGAAGTACCACGACGCGCCAGGAACGACGAGAATCGATACCCCCAGATCGCCCGCCCATTCACAGTACGTGAAGCCGGCCCGGTCGAGACCGATATTCGTGAGCGCGAAACCGTCGTTCGGCATCCCGTCTCGTGGAGATGACACGGGGGACGGAATCGCGGCAACGATCGCGGAGTCTGTGTTCGCGACGTCCGTTCCGCATTCGGTTGCCCACCGCAAGGCATCGCTCGGCGCCTTCCAGGCCGGTGGTGGCGATCCCCACGAGGCGACTCGAGAGGCGAGCGAGCTCGTCACGGTGAGAGTCGCGGCATCGAACGCTGCCGTGTTTGTCCACGCGTTGCGCCGAAAGCTGATTTCGGCGTAGTACCCATTCGCGTATACGCCGCTCCAACACTCCAACGCGTCGTCCACGTGACCGCAGTCAGAGTACGAGAGCTCTGCTCCCAGGCCGGTCGGGTGACCGGCGGCCAGCGCGGCATTGACTCGGGCGGTGACCGTTGACCGAGGAATCTCGACACCGACGACTGTGCGGATCGTCACTGGCTTTGTACCAAGAGTGCCGTGCAACTCACAGTCGATGAAGCCCACTTGAGCGAGCGCGGCTTCTTGGGCCGTGCCAATGACGGTGTTGATCACACTCGCAGCCGTCACACCGGGGAGTGACGACAGGAACTGAGCGCAGTTAACCGGCAGTCGCGGCGTGGGCGCTACGGCCGTGAACGTCGGCGCGTTGGATTCTCCGGAACCTGTCGAATCGTCGGTCGAGGCGCTTGAGGGCGAGTCGGTCGGCGAGTCAGACGGCAACCCTGACGTTGACGACTCCCCCGACTCGTTAGGGCCCGAGTCGGAGGTGCTGTGCGAACTCGTCGGTGTCGAGCACGCCGCGATACCGACGACGAGCAGGAGCGCCACAGCGTGGGCGGCCAGGCGGCGGCGCGCAAAGGTCATGTCGCCAGCATACGAAAGTCGAGGGTGACTCGGGGCGCATCCGTCGTCACGATTCGGTGACGCGGATTGCCCCTACATTGTGAGAGTGCGTGCGGCGACAACTCTCGAGAGCGTGGCGCAGTCGCGACGCGCACTGACTCGAGCTCTTGTCGTCGCGATCGTCGCCCTCGCGATGGCCCACGTGCTTCAGGTCGTGATCGAAGCCCTGTGGCCAATCCCGGTCGGATCCCTGCGCTCAACGGTGATCGCATGGTTCGACCTCAATAGCGAGGCGGGGCTCGGCACGTGGTTCGCGGTCATTCAACTGGCGCTCGCCGCCGCGATCGCTGCCCTCATCGCGGCAGATCGACGTGCCCGCCGAGACTCGTGGATCGGCTGGGCAGCACTCGCCATCGTTCTGACCATCATGTCGATCGACGAGCAGGTGCTGATGCACGAAAACCTCGGCCGGCTTGGGGCTGCGTGGGGGCTCACGATCGGCGGCCATGTGTTGTGGTTCGTTCCCGCCCTTATCGTGGTCGTCGCCGTCGCGGCGGCGATGCTCCCGTTCGTCGTGCGCCTTCCCGTTCGCACTCGCCGGGCCCTGCTGGGCGCGGGCGCGCTCTACCTGCTCGGTGCCGTCGGCTTCGAAGCTCTCGCGTGGGTGTGCGTCGTCGTGATCGCGAACGATCCCAGCGCGGCACTGTCACCGGCCATCGGGATGCTCCAGCTGGGTGAAGAGACCCTCGAGATGCTCGCTGTCGCCGTCGTGATCACCGCGCTGCTCGACTATGTCGCCACTGAGAACGTCGCCGAGTTCTCCGGTTAGAACCGAATGCGCGTGGGAGCCGTTGGTGCCCTCTCAACAACGACGCGACCCGCGCCCCGGGCGCGCGTGACGGCCCTCGACAAAGCAATGGATGCTGCGGCAGGTCGCGGATAGCCTCGCGCCATGACCTTTCCCACGCTCACCAGCGACTTCTACGGCTTTGAAGCGCTGCTCGCCGACCACGAGAAAGACGCCGTTGTGCGCCTGCGCACCTTTCTCGAAACCGAGGTAAAGCCCGTCGTCAATGACTATTGGGATCGCGCCGAGTTCCCCCGACAGATCTTGCCCGGGCTTCACGCGCAACAGGTGTTCGGCAACCTGTGGGACGAGACGAAGGCGGGCGACTACAGCGCCGTCTACGGCGGCTGGACGGCGCTCGAGCTCGCTCGCGTCGATGCGAGCGTCGCGACCTACGTGGGCGTGCAGAATGGCCTCGCCATGGGCTCGATCGGCGTCGCCGGCTCGCCCGAGCAGCGCGCAGAGTGGCTGCCCAAGCTCAAGACCGGCGAAGTGATTGGCGCGTTCGGCTTGACCGAACCACTCTCAGGTAGCGACTCGGCCCAGGGCTTGCGCACGACCGCGACCCGCGACGGCGACGGGTGGGTGCTCAACGGCAGCAAGCGCTGGATCGGCAACGCCACGTGGAGCGACATCACCGTCATCTGGGCGAAGAGCACGGAAGACGGCCAGGTCAAGGGCTTCATTGTGCCCACGAACACGCCGGGCTACACGGCCACGAAGATCGAGCGCAAGCAGGCCTTGCGCATCGTGCAGAACGCCGACATCACGCTCGAACACGTGCGCGTGCCCGAGTCGCACCGCTTGCAGAACGGCAACTCGTTCCGTGACACGGCGGCCGTACTGCGATTGACGCGCGCCGAAGTGGCGTGGGCCGCAGTCGGCACCGCGATCGGCGCCTACGAGGCTGCCGTCGCCTACGCGACGAGCCGCGAGCAGTTCGGCAAGCCCATCTCGAGCCACCAGCTCGTGCAAGACCTGTTGAGCCGCAGCCTCGGCAACATCACCGCGAGCATCGCGCTGTGCACGCGCGTCTCGCAAATGCTCGACGACGGTGTGCAACGCGACGAACACGCATCACTCGCGAAGGCCTTCGCCACGACGGCGATGCGCGAGACCGTGGGCCTCTGCCGCGAACTGCTCGGCGGCAACGGCATCGTGCTCGACTACGACGTGGCTCGTTTCCACGCGGACGCCGAAGCGCTCTACAGCTACGAGGGCACACGCGAAATGAACAGCCTCATCGTGGGCCGTGCCATCACGGGCGTGGGCGCCTTCGTCTAAGCCCGCACCAGCATGCGCCGGTAGGCTCGACGCATGACGTGGCTTCGCGAACGGCGCGTGGCCCTGGCCGCGGTCACGCTCTTCACTCTTCTGGCGGGTGATGCTTGGCGCAACCTGCTCAGTTGGTACGGCTGGGGTGCGATCGTGCTTGCCGTGATCGCAGGGTGGATCGTCATTGCCGTGCACAAGCGTGTTGATCTGCGCCGCATCCCCATCGCCCTGGGCGCTCTGCTCGGGCTCATGGTGTTGTCGATCGTCTGGTCGTACTACCCGGGGGCCACTGCGGTGGGCGCGCTGCTCTCGCTCGCGACGGCCTTCGTCGGCATTGTCATGGCCCACACGCTCACTCTTGAACAGATGCTGCGTGCGCTCGGGCTGGCGCTTCGCTCCATCATTGGCCTCTCGCTCGCTTTCGAGCTGTTCGTCGCGGCCGTGCTGCAGCGGCCCGTGTTGCCGTTCTGGGTCTCGTGGGAAGAACCGTTTCCGAAAGCGTTCTATTGGTCGCGCAACCTGCTCTTCGAAGGCGGCCGCATTCAGGGCATCGTGGGCAACGCCAACCTGCTGGCGTTCGCGGCCCTTCTTGCCGTCATTGTCTTCGCGATTCAACTCGCCGAGCGTCGGGTCGGCACCGTTGCTGGCTGGAGCTGGCTCGGCGCCGCCGTACTCACGCTCGCGCTCACGCGATCGTCGACGGTGCTCGTGGCGGGGCTCGCCGCGATCGTTGCGCTCGGCATTGTGCTGCTGGCCCGTCGCCTCACGACGCGTGGCCGCCTCTCGCTGTACGCCCTCACCGGGGTGGCCCTCGCCGGGGTCGTTGCCGCGACCATCGTCTTTCGCGAAACCCTGCTCGCCCTTGTCGGCCGCAGTGAAGACCTCACGGGGCGCCTTGACATTTGGGCCGCTGTCATCGGCCTCGCCGCCCAGCGACCCGTGCTGGGCTGGGGCTGGGTGAGTTACTGGGCGCCGTGGGTTGAGCCCTTCGACGACCTCGTCGTCATCAACGGCGTGACCTACCTGCAGGCCCACAACGCGTGGCTCGATGTGCTCATGCAACTTGGCTGGGTGGGGCTCGTGGTGTTCGCGATTCTCGTGGCGACCACCGCCCTGCGCGTGCTGTCGTGGTCGGTGGATGCTCCGCTCGGCGATGCCCCCGCATCCCCCGCCCTGCGCCTCCTGCCCGGCCTGCTGCTCACGGTGCTCATCGTGCACAGCCTCGCCGAGTCGCGTCTGTTGGTGGAAGCGGGCTTCGCCCTGCTCGTCTGGCTCGCCGTCGCGAGCCGGTTGCGCGGGGTCGCCGCGGTGACGAGCA
>JBJOPU010000016.1:0-12480 GCA_046050505.1 Actinomycetota bacterium | reverse complement strand
ATCGTGCTCATCGCCGAGACCGAGCTCGCGAGCACTCGCAATCATGCCGTCCGAGACGTGGCCATACGTCTTGCGCGCGGCGATCGGGAACGGGCCGGGCAGCACGGCACCGGGCAGCGTCACGACGACCTTGTCGCCGATCTCGAAATTGCGGGCACCACACACGATGCCGCGCGTCTCACCGGGAGCGGTGAGCACCTGGCACCAGCGGATGGTCTTGCCGTTGGCCTGCGGCTCTTCGACAAACTCCAGCACCTGGCCGACGACGATCGGGCCCGTGAGGGCAACACCGTGGATCGCCTCTTCTTCGAGACCGACCTTGACGAGAGCCGCGTGCAGTGCCTCGGCATCCGCCATCGCATCGCCCGTTGCGGGCAGGTCGACATACTCGCGAAGCCACGAGAGAGGAACGCGCATCAGACCACCATTCCGAACTGCTGTGAGAAGCGCACATCGCCCTCGACCATGTCGCGCATGTCACTCACGCCGTTGCGGAACATGAGCGTGCGCTCGATCCCCATGCCGAACGCGAAGCCCTGATAGACCTCGGGGTCGATGCCGGCGGCGCGCAGCACGTTGGGGTTGACCATGCCGCAGCCGCCCCACTCGATCCAGCGTGGCCCGTCTTTGAAGGTCGGGTGCCACACGTCGAGCTCGGCGCTCGGCTCGGTGAACGGAAAGTAGTTGGGGCGCAGGCGAATGCGCGCGCCCTCGCCGATGACGGCGCGGGCAAGGTGCTCGAGCGTGCCGCGCAAGTGCGCCATCGTGAGGCCCTTATCGATGGCAATGCCTTCGAGCTGGTGAAAGACGGGCGTGTGCGTCGCGTCGAGCTCGTCTTTGCGGAAGACGCGCCCCGGCGAGACGACGTAGAGCGGTACACCGCGGTCGAGCAGCGAGCGCACTTGCACGGGGCTCGTCTGCGTGCGCAACAACAGGTGGCGATCTTCGGGCTCGATGAAGAACGTGTCTTGCGTGCCGCGGGCCGGGTGGTCGGCGTCCATGTTGAGAGCGTCGAAGTTGAACCACTCGTTCTCGAGCTCGGGCCCCTCGGCAACCTCCCACCCCATGGCGATGAAGATGTCGCTCATCTGCTCCATGAGTGTGGTGAGCGGATGCCGAGCGCCCGTGAGTCGCAAGGGCGCAATCGCGGTGACGTCGATCGCCTCCGCCGCGAGCAACTGGGCCTCTTCTGCCGCGACGAGCTCGGCTTCGCGCGAGGCGACGGCCTGCCCCACGCGCGCCCGTGCTTGACCGACGAGCTTGCCGAGAGCGGCCTTCTGGTCGGCGGGCACATCGCGCAAGAGCGCGTTGAGGGCGGCGAGAGGTGATGCCTCGCCCGCGTGGGCCGACTTTGCGGCCTTGAGCGCTGCGGTGTCGGAGGCGGCAGCGAGCGCGGTGAGGGCCGCGTCAACGGCACTCTCGACGGCGGCTTCGGTGATCTCGGGGCTGGCTGGCACGAGAACTGAGTTTAGTGCTGGCTGGTCGTGCCACTTGCCCGCTGAGCAAAGGCGCTCTCGTACAGACATACAGCGGCTGCGGTGGCCAAATTGAGCGACTCTGCCTGGCCGTAGATCGGAACGATCACCGCCCGGTCGGCGAGCGCGAGCTGTTCTTCCGTGAGTCCGCGCGCCTCATTGCCGAAGAGCCACGCGGTGGGCCCGTCAAGCTCACCATCAGAGCGCACCGCGAGCAGGTCATCGCCGGAGATATCGGCGGCAAGGATGCGCGCGCCCGCGCCGCGCAGTCGCTCGAGCGCCGTCGCAAGAGGCACCCCGGCCACCACCGGCACGTGAAAGAGCGAGCCCGTGGTCGCCCGCACGACCTTGGGGTTGAAGACATCCACACTCGTACCGGTGAGGATGACAGCGTCGGCGCCCGCCGCATCAGCAACTCGAATGATCGTGCCCGCGTTACCCGGGTCGCGCACTTCTTCGAGCACGGCGACAAGGCGCGGGCGTCGCTCGATGACCTCGTCGAGCGACAGAGCGAATTGCCGGCAGACCGCGATGACCCCTTGTGGGGTGACGGTATCGGCGATCACGTCGAGCACGGCATCCGTCACGGTCTCGACCCGCACGTTCGAGGTCGCGGCCGCGTGGGCAAGAGCCGGGTGCCGATCGAGTGCGCTGGCCGTTGCGAAGACTTCGATGACGAGGTCGGCACGGTAGTGCAATGCCTCAGCGACCGCTTGAGGCCCTTCGATCAGGAACAGGCCCGTTTCGGTGCGCTGATTTTTCTTGGCGAGCTTCGCCGCGGCTCGCACACGAGGCGAGCGCGGGTTGTCGATCACGGACTCCATGGTATCGAGGCAGGGTTTAACGTCGGGTGAACGTCAGAACGCGGCGCGCCCCGGAGGGCACGCCGCGCTCAGACGGTGGTGTGGCGACCTACGCCGCGTCAGCCTTGGGGGCCGACGTGTCGGCGGGCAGGGCCTCTTTCGCGACCTTCACGAGGGCCGTGAAGGCAGCCGGCTCGTTGACAGCCAGCTCGGCGAGCATGCGACGGTCAACCTCGACCCCGGCAATGCCGAGACCCTGGATGAGGCGGTTGTACGTCATGCCGTTGGCACGCGCCGCGGCGTTGATGCGCTGAATCCAGAGGCGACGGAACTCGCCCTTCTTCGCGCGACGGTCGCGGTATGCGTAGACGAGGGAGTGGGTGACCTGCTCCTTCGCCTTGCGGTAGAGGCGCGACCGCTGGCCGCGGTAGCCTTCGGCCCGCTCGAGGATGACCCGACGCTTCTTGTGGGCGTTGACGGCCCGCTTGACTCTTGCCATTTCTGTAGTCCTTTAGATCGTTTCTCGGGTCTTACTTCTTGCCGATGAGCTTCTTGATCGTCTTCGCGTCTTGCGGAGCAAGCACGACCTCGCGGTTGAGGCGACGGGTGGTCTCGCTGGACTTCTTCTCCAGGTTGTGGCGCATGCCTGCACCCTGCTTCATGACCTTGCCGGAGCCGGTGAGCTTGAAGCGCTTCTTGGCACCGGAGTGCGTCTTCTGCTTGGGCATTGCTTCCTCGTTTCTCTTAGGTTGGGGGCGCGTCGCGGCTTAGGCCGACGCGGAGGGCTTGGAAGCTGCGGCAGGCTTCGCGGCAGCGGGCTTGGCAGCAGCAGGCTTGGCAGCAGCAGGCTTCTCGGCCTTGTCTGCAGCGGGCTTCGCAGCAGCAGACTTCGCAGCCGCAGCAGGCCTCGCAGCAGCAGCAGGCTTCGCAGCAGCAGCAGGCTTCGCCGCAGCGGCAGGCTTCGCGGCAGCAGCAGGCTTTGCCGCCGGGGCCTTGGCCGCGGCAGTCTTGGCAACCGGAGCCTCAGCGGGAGTCTCGGCTGAGGGCTGTTCTGCGGCAGGCGTCTCAGCGACGGGCTTCTCGGCAACAGGCTTCGCTACGGCAGGCTTCGTGGCAGCAGCCTTCGTGGCAGCAGGCGTGGTCGCGGTCGCGTCACCCTGCGGTGCGGCGTCAGCGACCTTGCGAGCCGCCTTCGACGCGGCGCGCTGCGCCATCTGCTCGGCCTTCGCATCGGCCTTGTTGCGCAGCGGGCCAATGATCATGACCATGTTGCGGCCGTCGATCATGGGGCTCGACTCAACGGTGCCGAACTCGGCCACGTCTTCGGCGAAGCGCTGCAACAGGCGAACACCTTGCTCAGGGCGCGACTGCTCACGGCCCCGGAACAGGATCATTGCCTTGACCTTGTCACCCGCCTGGAGGAAGCCCTCGGCGCGCTTGCGCTTGGTCTCGTAGTCGTGCTTGTCAATCTTCAGGCGAAAGCGCACCTCTTTGAGGATCGTGTTGGCCTGGTTGCGGCGGGCCTCTTTGGCCTTCTGCGCCGCCTCGTACTTGAACTTGCCGTAGTCCATGATCTTGACCACGGGCGGCTTCGAGTTGGGGGCGACCTCGACGAGATCAAGGTCTGCCTCTTGCGCCAAGCGCAGGGCAACCTCGATCTTGACAACTCCGACCTGCTCACCGGCGGGGCCCACAAGACGGACCTCGGGGACGCGGATACGGTCGTTCGTTCTCGGTTCGCTGATGCGATTCTCCTCTGTCGTGATCCGAGTGGATCAGTGGTGATTCCATCGAAAGAGAAGAACTGCATCCCTGGCGCATAGCCAGCATCACCCACATAATTCGCGCGGCTTTTCAGCCGTCGAACGGGGTGATTCGACCCGGTAACCTAGTAGTCGGTCAAGCGCGGGTGGGAGGATTCTCCACTTTCGTACCGGGGATCTGGCCCCGGAGCCCGCATAACGATAGCAGGTGAAAGGTCTCATGAGCGAGAACCCCACCGACACCGAGCCCTCGCGCGACATCGCAGAGGTACCGGCGGTCGAAATCATCAACACGGTCGCGGTGCACTTGCTGAGCGCCGCCGCCGTGAAGTGCGGGCTCTCGGAGCACGGCGACGACGAGATTGACCTCGCCGAGGCGCGCAAGCTCATCACCGCGCTCGCGGGCCTCATCACCGCGTCAGCGCCCGAACTCGGCGACCACCACGCTCGCGTGCTGCGCGACGGATTGCGCTCGGTGCAGCTCGCGTTCCGCGAAGCCTCGCCCTTCCCTGATGCGCCCGGTCAGGGCCCCGGCGAGAAGCTCACAGGGCCCGTCACCTAGTCGAGGGGCGGGCGCGGCGCCACGAGCGGCTGTACCGACAATGAATCAATGCGCTTGGTCACCGTTGCATCGAGCGCCCACTGCGCGCTGAGCTCGGCGATGATCTCACGCACTCGGTCGACAGGCACCTCGGGTTCGACGCCGAGGCGCACGACGACCTCCGCTGATTCCCCGCGCGCCAGAGGGTCACCGGCCACGAACGTGACAGCCCAGATTTCGGGATGCTGTGCCGCGGGTCGCGCGACCGCCTCGAGCACCGCGGCGTCATCCACTGCCGGTACCCACGGCACGCCTTGCGCGATGGCCCACACCGCGGGGCGCGGCAGCACCGCGAGCGTCTCGGGAGATCGCGCGTCGATCACCACTCGGTCGGTGTGCTCTGAGGCAGCGGCAAGGGCGACGCGCACCGCATCCGCGGGCACGGGGCGGGCATCCGTCCGCCACCGGCGCATCGCGTCGACCGAGGAGAAAACGGGCAGCACGGCTCGGCCATCGGGGCCGGCGACCGTGATGATTGAAAGCTCTTGGGTCTTGTCGACCACGTGGCCGTCGTCGGTCAGCCCGGTTTCGCCCGCTACCGAGACGAGCGGAATGAGAAAGCGACACGTGCGCACGACGTCGACGAGCTCAGTGAGCGTTCCCTCGCCTGAACGAAGTCGAGCGACCGCCGTGAGGTACGCCTCGGGCGCCGAGCCGTCATCGGCCGCGCTGGGGTTGGGCTCGAAGTGCCGGCCCTGCCAGGGCTGGCCTGCCGAATCAGTTTCCTGCGACATCCAGGGCTTCAGGAAGCGTGAAGGCGCCGGCGTAGAGTGCCTTGCCGACGATCGCGCCCTCGAGTCCCAGGGGTACGAGTTCGCGCAGTGCGGCGATGTCGTCGAGGCTTGCGACACCACCCGAAGCGATGACCGGGCGGTGCGTGCGCTCCATGACCGAGCGCAGTAGCTCGAGGTTGGGGCCCTTGAGGGTTCCGTCTTTCGTGACGTCGGTCACGACGTAGCGTGCGCACCCCGCCGACTCGAGCCGCTCGAGCACGGCCCAGAGGTCTCCGCCGTCTTCAGTCCAGCCGCGCGCGGCAAGAGTCGTGCCGCGCACGTCGAGTCCCACGGCAATGGCCTCGCCATATTCGGCGATCACGTGTGCGGCCCACTCAGGGTTCTCGAGCGCCGCGGTGCCGAGATTAATGCGCTTGGCACCCGTCGCGAGCGCGGCCTCGAGCGTTGCATCGTCACGGATGCCCCCCGAAAGCTCGATGTTGACGTTCTTGGGCGTCGTCTTGACGACCTTCTTGATGATCGAGCGGTTGCTCCCCCGGCCAAACGCTGCATCAAGGTCAACGAGGTGGATCCACTCAGCACCCTGGTCTGCCCACTCGTGCGCGGCATCGATCGGGTCGCCGTAGCTCGTCTCTGACCCGGCCTCGCCCTGCGTCAGGCGCACGGCCTTGCCTCCGGCAACGTCAACCGCCGGAAGAAGGGTCAGGGCGGGGATACTCGAGAACTCGCTCATCACTGGCTTTCTATGGTGGTCCGGGGTCGACGCACGCGTCGGCGCGGCCAAGCACGCAATCGTATCCTGTGCGCCGACGCCGGGCTCTCAGCGCGTGTTTAGAGGCTGTGAAGCCAATTGCTCAGCAGGCGCAAGCCCGCCTGCCCCGACTTTTCGGGGTGGAACTGGGTTGCCGTCAGGGGTCCGTTTTCGACAGCCGCAATGAAGCGCTCTCCGTGCTCTGCCCACGTGACAAGAGGTGTCGGGATGGCCGGGTGCGGGTCGAGGCTCCACTCGTGCGCGGCGTACGAGTGTACGAAGTAGAAGCGCTCATCGTGCAGGCCCTCGAAGAGCCGTGACCCTTCCGGCGCGTCGACCGTGTTCCAGCCCATGTGGGGAACCGTCGGAGCCTGGAGCGCCGACACGGTGCCGGGCCACTGCCCGAGCCCTTCTGTCACGACTCCGCGCTCGTCTCCCCGCTCGAACATGACTTGCTGACCCACGCAGATGCCGAGCACCGGCCGGCCGCCCGCGAGCCGACGATCGATGAGTTCGTCGCCGCGCACCGAGCGCAGGGCATCCATGACCGCATTGAAGGCGCCGACGCCCGGAACCAGCAGGCCATCAGCGGCCATCACGCGATCGCGATCAGCGGTGAGCTCGACGCGCGCGCCAACAGCCTCGACGGCCTTCGCCGCCGAGTGCACATTGCCCGAACCGTAGTCGAGCACGACCACGAGGGGAGCCTCCACGCTCAGAGGGCGCCCTTCGTCGACGGGACACCCTGCACGCGCGGGTCGGGTTGCACAGCGGCGCGGAATGCGCGCGCGAAGGCCTTGAACTCTGCTTCGGCAATGTGGTGCGGGTCACGGCCGGCAAGAACGGTCAGGTGCACCGTGAGGCCCGCGTGCATCGTGATGGCCTCGAAGACGTGGCGCACCATCGAGCCCGTGAAGTGCCCGCCAATCAAGTGGTGCTCAAAGCCCGCAGGCTCGCCCGTGTGCACGAGATAGGGACGGCCGCTCACGTCGACGACCGCTTGCGCGAGGGCCTCGTCGAGGGGAACAAGGGCATCACCGAAACGGGCAATGCCGGCCTTGTCGCCCAGCGCTTGAGCGATCGCCGTGCCCAGCACGATTCCCGTGTCTTCGACGGTGTGGTGCACGTCGATGTGGGTGTCGCCCGTGGCCGTCACGTCGAGATCGACGAGCGCGTGCTTGGCGAACGCCGTCAGCATGTGATCGAAGAACGGCACGGAGGTCGAGATCGACGAGCGGCCTGAACCGTCGAGGTCGAGACGCAGCTCGATCGACGACTCGCTGGTCTCACGCCGAAGTTCGGCAATGCGGGGGTTACTCACCGATCTAGTCTAGCGAGCACCTCAAGGAACTCTGTGGTCTCTGCCGGGGTGCCCGCCGTCACCCGCAAGTGGTTCGCGAGCCCGACGTCGCGAATGAGAATGTCGTGCTCGAGCAAGTGCTCGAAGGTGCGCTGAGGGTTCGAAACACCCCCGAAGAGCACGAAGTTGGCCCAACTGTCATGCGGGTCGTAGCCTAAAGTGGCAAGCTCGACCAGCAGTCGATCGCGCTGCTCGCGAATCGCCCCGACCGTGCGCAGCATCGTGGGGGCGTGTTCGAGGGCCGCCACCGCGGCCGCTTGGGTGAGCGCCGACAGGTGGTAGGGCAGGCGCACCAGACGGAGGGCATCGATCACTGCCGGATCAGCCGCGAGGTAGCCGAGTCGAGCGCCCGCGAACGCGAAGGCCTTGCTCATGGTGCGCGACACGACGAGTCGCTCGCGACCCGGCAAGAGGCTCAGCGCGTCGGGCTGGCCGGGCGGCATGAATTCGGCGTACGCCTCGTCGACCATGACGATGCCGCGACTCGCTTCGTACACGGCCGCGATGGTGTCGAGGCCGAGGGGCGTTCCTGTCGGGTTGTTGGGCGCACACAAGAACACGACATCGGGATCGACGCGGTTCACCGCCGCAACCGCGGTCTCGGGGCTCAGCGTGAAGTCGACATCGCGTTCTGCGGCGATCCACTCGGTCCCTGTGCCCGCTGCGATGATCGAGTGCATCGAGTACGTGGGCGGAAAGCCCAGCACACTGCGCCCCGGGCCACCAAAGGCTTGCAGGATGTGCTGGATGACCTCGTTGGACCCGTTCGCTGCCCAGATTTGTTCGGGAGCGATCGTCGGGCTCACCACACCACGGTCAGTCGCGGCAGCAGTGAGGTACCCCGCGAGGTGGTCACGCAGCAGCGTGAACTCGCGATCGGGGTAGCGATTGACACCGTGCAACTCGCGCTCGACCGCGGCCGCGACGTGAGCAATGACCTCCGCGGGCACCGGATGCGTGTTCTCGTTGACGTTGAGGGCAATGCGCACGAGCTTCTGCGGAGCACCGTAGGGGCTCTTGCCCCGAAGATCGTCGCGAATCGGCAGGTCGTCGAGGCTCGTCACTCGATCATCGTAGCCGCGTGGTCATCCACGCTCGGGCCTGTCGCGACCGCCCTGAAGCCGAGTCTGCGGTGTGCGGACACAGGACGCGCAGCTAGTCGATCAGTCGGCGTACCGGGCGGGAATGACGAGAACTTGACCGGGGAGAAGCTCAGCGCTCGAGAGCTCGTTGACCGCGATGAGGTCGGCAACAACGTCGGCCGTCGATGCCTCAGGCGCAACCGCCGCGGCAACCGACCACAGCGACTCGCCGGCTTCGACCGTCACGGTCGCCACCGCGGTGTCGCCCGCCGAAGCGGTCGCTCCCCCGCCGTTGAGGGCCATCATCACCAGGGCGATGACGAGCGGCAGCGACACAAGAGCGGCGATGACCGCGCGGCCCCGTCGGGTCAGACGAAGACGAGTTCGAGCGTTGGGAGCCGAGGCATACGAGACAGGAGTCACGGCGATCGCGGAACCGTAGGCGATGGTGCTCATGAGGTGACCTCTCTGTTTCGACGTGCGGTGTTGCGTCTGGCGAGCTTCGTATTGGCACAGGTCCCCGGTGGAACGAAGCGATAAAGCATCGCCGCCACCGGGGATGCATCGTGCCCTCGGCCGGGAGAACCCGATGCGAACCTGTGTTCCGAACATACATTCGATCGAACATACATTCAAGCCCTCGCGCACTTTTTCTTTGACGAATCGCGACACACTCGAACACATGTTTGATATGGCGCGGTTTGCTGGATAGAGTTTCGAGGGTTCGGAGAAAGTTCACACCCGACCACCGACATTCGGAGTACAGCACCGTGCGTGATGGGCCCGAATGATGAGCACGACTGACACGAGCGGAGCCGACATGGTCGACGACGAGAACGACGTCACCTCAGAGTCCGTCGCGGGCACCCGCCGGCGGACAACCTTGAGCGATAAGCAGCGCGAGATTCTGGGTGTCATCCAAGCTTCTGTCGCGCGCCGCGGGTATCCGCCGAGCATGCGAGAGATCGCCGAGGCGGTGGGGTTGGCCTCACTCTCGAGCGTCTCACACCAGCTGGGCCAGCTCGAGCTGAGTGGCTACTTGCGCCGCGACCCCAACCGGCCACGCGCGCTCGAAGTGCTCATCGATCTCGAGCCCGACCCCTCGCACTCGGTCGACTCTGATGCGCTGCCCGGGCCTTCGGTCGGCGACGCCGCCATGGTTCCTCTCGTTGGTCGCATCGCCGCCGGTATCCCGATCACGGCTGACCAGATGGTCGAAGAGGTTGTGCCCCTCCCCCGTCAACTCGTCGGCAAGGGTGAGCTGTTCATGCTCACGGTGGTCGGAGACTCGATGATCGACGCCGCCATTTGCGATGGCGACTGGGTTGTCGTGCGCCAACAGAACACGGCCGAGAACGGCGAGATCGTGGCAGCCATGCTCGACAACGAAGCAACGGTCAAGGTCTTCAAGCAACGCGATGGCCACACCTGGCTGCTGCCCCAGAACTCGGCGTACGAACCGATCTTGGGCGACCACGCCACCGTGCTCGGCAAAGTCGTCGCGGTACTGCGTTCGGTCTAGAGCGCTCGCAGCGCCGCGCTCCGTGTCCCGAGCGCTGTGCCGGCGACCCTACGTTGCCTTCGCCACCGCGAACTGTTCGACCAGGGTGGCGATCTCCGGGGTCGCGAAAGCGTGCACGCGGGTTCCCGCCTCGTCGTACGAGGTCTCAACGATGCGCCCTCGATCGTGCAAGAGCGAGACGAGATCTCCGCGATCGTAGGGAACCACGACCGTGAGCTCAACCTCGGGGTTCGGGAGCATCTCCGCGATGCGTTGCTGGAGCTCGTCGATTCCTTCGCCCGTTTTGGCCGAAACAAACACGGCATCGGGCACCAGGCCCCGCAACAGCAAACGGGCATCGTCGTCAAGCAAGTCACTCTTGTTGACAGCGACCAGCTCAGGAAGCTCGCGAGCGCCCACCTCGCCAATGACGTCTCTCACGGTGGCCAACTGGGCTGCCGGGTCAGGATGCGCGCCATCCACGACGTGCAGAATGACGTCTGACTCGGCGACTTCTTCCAGCGTCGAGCGGAAGGCCTCGACGAGCTGGTGCGGCAGATTGCGCACGAAACCGACGGTGTCAGCAATCGTGTACGGGCGGCCGTCGGGGGTCGTCGACTTGCGCACCGTGGGGTCAAGAGTGGCGAACAGTGCGTTCTCGACGAGCACGCCCGCACGTGTGATGCGGTTGAGCAAACTCGACTTGCCGGCGTTGGTGTAACCCGCAATGGCAACGCTCGGCACGGCGTAGCGATCGCGGTTCGCGCGCTTGGCCGCGCGCGCGGGAGCGAAGCCCTTGATCTGCTTCCGTAGCTTCGCCATGCGCGTGTTGATGCGACGGCGGTCAAGCTCGATCTTCGTCTCACCCGGACCGCGGCTACCCATGCCCGCGCCGCCGGCACCGACCTGGCCACCGGCCTGACGCGACATCGACTCGCCCCAGCCTCGAAGCCGTGGCAACAAGTACTCCAGCTGCGCGAGTTCGACTTGCGCCTTACCCTCGCGACTCTTGGCGTGCTGACTGAAGATGTCGAGAATCACGGCGGTGCGGTCGATGACCTTGACCTTGACGACGTCTTCGAGCGCACGCCGCTGGCTCGGGGCGAGCTCGGTATCGGCGATCACCGTGTCGGCTCCGAGTTCGGCCACGATGAGCGCGAGCTCAGCGGCCTTGCCCTTACCGAGGAACGTGCTGGGGTCAGGATGCGGGCGCCGCTGCAACAGACCATCAAGCACCGCGGCTCCGGCCGTCTCCGCGAGCGCGGCGAGCTCTCGCAGTGAGTTCTCGGCGTCGTCGAGCGACCCCTGCTGATAGATGCCGATGAGCACAACGTTCTCGAGCCGCAGCTGGCGGTACTCGACCTCGGTGACGTCTTCCAGTTCGGTCGAGAGACCGCGGACGCGCCGCAGCGCGGCGCGGTCCTCACGCTCTGACTGGTCACCATCGCGGTCGAACGAGTAGCTCGCATCGTCTTGCACCGCAGCGGCCCCGTGCAACGAGACCGAGCGCGCGCGCGACTCGGCATTGGCGAGCACGCGCGCCACAGCATCCGCCCCCGCATCGGTGCTCAGAGCGGGGTTCGTGTCGTCGACAGAATCGGAAATCTCGTGGTCGGCCATATGCGGTTCACTGTACTCCGCCCGACTTCGGTAGATTCTGCGCATGGGTGCCGACCACTACTTCTCCGCTCAGCCGAGCGGCGAGTTCGTCGCCAAGCCCCTCACCGTCACACTCGCCGGGAGAACGCTCGAGCTTGAGACCGCGGGAGGCGTCTTCAGCCCGGGTGGCCTCGACATCGGCACCCACGTGCTCTTGACTCACGTGGCCGACCCGCCGCCGAGCGGAGACCTTCTCGATCTCGGGTGCGGGTGGGGCCCTATCGCCTTGACCCTCGCGCTCGAGTCACCCCACGCAACGGTGTGGGCGGTCGACGTCAACGAACGCGCTCTGGAGCTCACACGGCGCAACGCTGAGGCGCTCGGGCTCGACAACGTGCGAGCGGTCACTCCCGATGACGTGCCCGATGACGTGCGGTTCATGGCCATTTGGTCGAACCCGCCCATCAGAGTCGGCAAGAACGAATTGCACGGGATGCTCGATCGCTGGCTTCCGCGCTTGCGCGAGAGCGCCGATGCATGGCTTGTGGTGTCGCGCAACCTCGGGAGTGACTCGCTGCATCGTTGGATGGATGATCGCTTCGCCGGTCGCTTGAGCGTCTCGCGAGCCGCGACGCACAAAGGATTCCGCGTTCTTCGCGTTCGCAACCGCTCAGGAATGACGGGCCCGATCTCGACCGTGAACCCGCGCTCGAACTGAGCGGACCCCTACACCGAGAGCTCGCCGTGGAAGACGAGCTCAGCGGGGCCCGATAGCGCCACGTGCTCGCCGTCTTCGGCGGCGAACATGCGC
>JBJOPU010000015.1:0-12599 GCA_046050505.1 Actinomycetota bacterium | reverse complement strand
GCTACCGTGCGCCCGGTCGACTCATTGACCGCTCTCGCGAGCTTCTCGCCGTCTGATCACCCACGCCGCGATCGCGTCGATCGCGAGGCCGAGCGAGATGGCCACGACGACCGAGACGATCACGGCCACGACGGGAACCTCGGCGAGAGCGGCGCCGAACAGCGCGCCGATGACGACGTTGTAGACAGCCCACGCGAGCCCCGCGGCGGCCGACAGCGGCAGAAAGAACCGCGCAGGCAGTCCGCTCGCCCCTGCGGTCAGGTTGACGGCGATGCGCGCGAAGGGCACGTAGCGTGCGGTAAAGATGAGCACGGCGGGGCGCGAACGGATGGCCGCACTGGCTTTCTCGATCGCCAGACGAATCGGGCGCATCCGTTGCCATCGCCACCGATCGGTGCCCGCCCTGCGACCGATCGCGAAGCACAGTGCGTCGCCCGTGATCGCGCCGAGCGTCGCCACAGCGATGAGCGCCCACACCGGGGGATTACCCGTCGCGCCCCACAGTGCCCCCAGTGCCACGACGAGCGTTTCGCTCGGGAGCACGACGAGAAAGGCGTCACCCACGACAAACAGGTACAGCACGGGCAGCAGCCAGGGCGAGACGACCAGAGCCTGCACCCACCCGTCATCCACGGCGACAGGTCTACGGCCTCGATGAGAGCGAATGGGGAACAGTGCGTGAACTCTGCGTGCGCGCGCCGTTTTGTCGTGCACAGCACGGCGTGAGCCGTCACGCTAGAACCGTGAGAATCGCACTCGTTGCCGAAACCTTCTTGCCCCAGATGAACGGGGTCGTGGGCTCGCTGTTGCAGATGCTGCGCCACTTGCACGAGCAGGGCCACGAGACGCTCGTGATTGCGCCTCGCCACGAAGAATCACCCGACGTGCAGGTGTTGCATGGCGCCGACCTGGCCCTCTTGCGGTCGATTCCGACCCCGGGCTACCCCGAATTGCGACTGACCGTCACGAGCGCCCTCACGCTCACGACGATCTTGCGCGACTTCGCCCCCGACGTCGTGCACCTCGCCTCACCGTTCTTGCTCGGTTGGCAAGCGCTGCGCGCGGCCGACGCGCTCGGCATTCCGACCGTCGCGATCTACCAGACCGACGTGCCGGGCTACGCCGAGCGTTACGGCATTCCCGCACTCACCGCCACGTTTGCCCGACACGTCTCGCGCATTCACCGCCGGGCCACCCTCACACTGGCGCCGTCGAGTTCGGCGATGGCCGAGCTCTCGAGCCTCGGCGTGACCCGTCTCAAGCTCTGGGCGCGGGGCGTGGATGCTGTGCGCTTCGCTCCCGAAAAACGCAGTGAGGCGTGGCGCAGCGCGGTGGCACCCGGGGGAGACCTCATCATCGGCTACGTTGGCCGGCTCGCGCCCGAAAAGCAAGTGGCCGACTTGGAGGCCATTGCGAGCATCCCGGGCACGCGTTTGGTGATCGTCGGCGATGGTCCTGAGCGCGCCGCACTCGAGCAGGCCATGCCCCATGCTGCCTTTCGCGGATTTCTCGGCGGCGAGGCGCTCGCCGAGGCCATTGCCAGCTTCGACCTTTTTGTGCACCCCGGCGAGAACGAGACGTTCTGCCAGACCGTGCAAGAGGCGCTCGCGAGTGGCGTGCCCGTCGTGGCCACCGGCAAAGGCGGCCCGCTCGACCTGGTGCAGAGCAGCCGAACCGGCTGGCTCTATCGCCCGGGCGACCTCGACGACTTGCGTGCACGCGTGCTCGACCTCGTGGGGGACGATGCCAAGCGGCGGGCTTTCGCCGCGGTCGCGCGTGACTCAGTGGCCCACCGCACGTGGTCACGCCTGGGCGATGAGCTCATCGGCCACTACCGCGACGCCATCGTCATGGGGCGCTCGAACGCGAGGCGCCGGCTCGGTTTGAGTAATGGAGCGCGAGCCGCGTAGACTCTGTCTCTGGTCGCGCGAGCGACTGCGCACCTCTAGCTCAATTGGCAGAGCAACTGACTCTTAATCAGTGGGTTCCGGGTTCAAGTCCCGGGGGGTGTACGAACGGCCCTGTTGCTCTCGCCAGCGCAGGGCCTTTCGCTTTTTCGCTCGCCTTTCTTCAGCACTCACGTGGGTGGGACCTTAGTCACGAATCCGGTCGAACCGGGTGCGCTCCGGCACGGGGAGCCTCAGAATGTGGACGCGCCTCTCCGGCGCGTCCACCCCTGTGAGCGGAGCCACCACTCGTGTTCGAGCAAGACATCGACCCGGTTTTCGGGTCTCTCGCCCTGTCGGCCATTGCCGCCGCGCTGCCCCTCGTTCTTCTCTTTGTGCTGCTGGGGGTGTTCAAAGTCCGGGCGCCGTTCGCCGCTCTCTCGGCCCTCGCGCTCTCGATCGTGCTCGCGATCGTCGGCTGGAACATGCCGCCCGTGCAAGCGCTCAGCGCCGCGGGTGCTGGCGTGTTCTACGGCTTCTTCCCGATTCTGTGGATTCTCATCAACGCTCTCTGGGTCTATCGACTCACGGTCGTGACGCCATGGTTCGAGGTGTTTGGTCGCACGATCCGCTCGGTGAGTGACGATCTGCGCATCCTGTCGATTCTCATCGCGTTCTGTTTTGGCGCCTTGCTCGAATCGCTCGCGGGCTTCGGTGCCCCCGTCGCGATTTCGGCGGCGATGCTGCTCGCGGCAGGCATGGCTCCGCTCAAGGCGGCGCTCGTGTCGTTGCTCGCCAACACGGCTCCGGTGGCGTTCGGTGCGCTGGCCGCCCCCGTCATCGCACTCGCGGGCGTCACGGGGCTTCCCTTGCAAGACCTGTCGTCGATGGCGGGGCGGCAGACGCCGTTCATCGCGGTACTGGTTCCGCTCATCCTCGTCTTCTTGGTGGATGGCCGCCGCGGCGTGCGTCAGACCTGGCCCGTGGCGCTCGTGGCCGGCATCGTCTTCGGTCTCGCCCAGTTCGTGACCTCGAACTTCTTCGCCGTTGAGCTGACCGACGTCGTGGCCGCCGTCGCCACCATCACGGCGGTGCTGCTCATGCTGCGGGTATGGCAGCCGGCCGAGCTCGTCGGCATCAGCGGAGCCGTGGAGGCCGGGGCGCCCGCTGTTCAGCGCCCGCCGGCACGCGAGGTGCTCATGTCGATTGCGCCCTACCTGATCATCATGATCGTGTTCTCGATCGCTCAGATTCCTGCGGTCAAGCAGTGGCTTGCCGTCGTCGGCACGGTCACCTTCGCCTGGCCGGGGCTCGATGTTGTCACGGCCGCGGGCGAACCCGCGGGCGCCCAGACAATGCACTTCGACACCCTCAAGGCCACCGGCACCCTGCTGCTGATCTCCGGGGTGCTCACTGCTCTGCTGTATCGCATCGTTCCGCGCACGGCTCTCAAGGCCTACGGCTCGACCCTGCACCAACTGCGCTGGACGATCGTGACCGTGAGCGCGGTGCTCGGACTCTCGTTCGTCATGAACCTGTCGGGCCAGGCCACCTCGCTCGGTGTCGCGCTCGCTTCGGCCGGTGGTTTCTTCGTCGTGCTCTCGCCCATCATCGGCTGGATCGGCGTGGCCTTGACGGGCTCGGACACCTCATCGAACGTGCTCTTCGGCCCCGTGCAGGTTGCCGCCGCCGAGCAAGTGGGCCTGCCGCCCGTGCTGATGGCCGCCGCGAACTCGTCGGCCGGTGTGCTCGGCAAGATGCTCTCGGTGCAGAACCTTGCGGTCGCTGCGGCAGCCGTCGGCATGGTCGGCTCGGAGGGAACGCTGCTGCGCAAGCTCTTGCCGTGGAGTCTCGGGCTCTTGGGCCTCATCACGATCTTGATCGTGCTGCAGTCGATCCCTGGAGCACTCGGCTGGATGGTGCCCTAACCCGCTCGCGGAGCGGCAGGATGGTCGGGTGACCCTCGACACCTGGCTGGTCTTTCTCGTCGCCGCGGTCGGCCTGTCGTTCACGCCTGGCCCGAACGGATTGCTTGCCCTCACGCACGGAGCGCTCTACGGCGCACGCCGCACGGTGTTCACGGTGCTTGGGGGTGCGCTGGGTTTCTTGATCGTCATCGCGGTCGCGATGTTCGGCATCGGGGCGCTCCTGACGGTCTTTCCTGAGTTGCTCGTCGTGCTCAAGTGGGTCGGTGGCGCCTACCTCGTCTACCTCGGGGTGATGGTGTGGAGGGCTCCGGCGATTGCGGTCACAGCATCCACCGACCGCCCCACGGCCTCGCGCTGGTCGCTGTTTCAGCAGGGGCTACTCGCTGCCGTCACCAACCCCAAAGGCATTCTCTTCTTCGTCGCGTTCTTGCCACAGTTCATCGACCCCCAGCGCGACCTGGGCGTGCAGTTCGCCATCATGGCGAGCACCTTCATCGTCATCGAGTTCGTGTTCGAGCTCGTCGTCGCGGCGCTCTCGCAGTCGCTGCAGCCGGTGCTCGCGCGGGCGGGCCGGTGGTTCAACCGGGCAACCGGAGGGCTCTTCGTGCTGATTGGCGTCTTGCTGCCCTGGCAGTTGTAGGGCATCCGTGAGATGAACTATTCGTCGAGTTCGAGCGGGTCGTGCTCGCGGTTTTCTTCGATGACAGTGCCAACCGCGATGGCCACGCTGATGCCCCAGCTGACCCACATGAGGGCTAGGCGCCAGTCGCGCGGGCCATTGCGGGTTGCGTTGACGACGCCGACGGCAGAAAACGCCGCGCTCAAGACCGCGCCATTGAACAAGAACTTGCGCACTAGAGGCTCCTCACGTCGAAACCCACGCTAGCGCGTGTCACGGCTGCGCGCGCGAACCCTGGGAAGAGTCATAGAGCATCCTTCGAAACTGACCGCATGGTCAGAAAGCTGTCCGATCGGTCAGTACCGTGTTGAGCATGTCCCGCCACGACGAACTTCGCGCGATCGCGCTCGCCGAGTTTGCCGCATCCGGTTTTGCGGCTACCTCGTTGCAGCGCATCGCCGACCTCGCGGGCATGTCAAAGGCAAGCGTGCTGTACCACTTTGAGTCGAAAGAGCGGCTGCTGGCCGAGATCGTCAGCCCCGCGCTCGACGATCTTGACGCTCTCATCATCTCGGTCGACGAAGCGGGTTCATTGCGCCACCGCGACTTCGTCGAACGCTTCGTCGACCTGCTGCTTCAGCACCGCCAAGTGGTGCCCCTCGTGATCAATCAAGGGGCGACTCTTGACGATGTGCCCGTCATGCATCGGGCCACCCTTCTCATGCGCCGCGTCTCTGAGCTCTTTCGGCTCGCGAGCGGCTCAACTCTCGAAAAGCTGCGCTTCGGCGTGGCCTTCGGCGGCGTCGCCTACACCCTGGCGGCCGCCGAGCGACTGGGACTCAACGGCGAGATCCCGATCGACGAGGTGCGTTCTGCACTTCTGGAGATCTTGCACGACTTGCTCGTGCCCGCCGAACATCCCATCGCCTAAGGAGACTTTCGTTGGCTACGTTGTTGTACCGGCTCGGCCGGTTCTCTTACGCGCGTGCGCGCCTGGTCATCGTCGCGTGGCTCGTGCTGTTTGCCGCCGCCATCGGTGGCGGTGTCGCACTCGGCGGCCAGACGGACGAGACCTTCAGCATTCCGGGCACCGAGTCGCAAGTGGCGCTCGATCAGCTTGACGCGCTCTTCCCCGCCGTTTCGGGCGCGAGCGCCCAAGCTGTGGTCGTGGCGCCCGAGGGGTCTGAGGTGACGGATGCGAGCATCCGCGATGACATCGACACTCTCGAGCGCGCCCTCAGCACGGTCGACGGTGTCGACTCGGTGCTCGGCCCCTTCGACGAGTTCGCCGACGGCCAAGTGAGTGACGACGGCACGATCGCGATCGTGCGGGTTCAGCTCGACAGTTCGTCGTCCGAAGTGAGCGAAGCAACGATTGCCGAGCTCCTCGCGACCGCCGAGACGGTGGATGTTCGCGTCGAGTTCGCCGGACAAGTCTTTCAAGACACAACCGTGGGCCTGACGGTCACCGAGGTGCTCGGAGTACTCTTCGCTGGCGCGGTTCTGGTCGTGACGTTCGGATCGCTGCGGGCCGCGTGGATGCCGCTCGCTTCGGCGCTCATCGGCGTCGGTATCGTCATGGGCGGAATTCTCGCGCTCGCCGCGTTCTTGCCAGTCTCGAGCTCGGCGCCCTTGCTCGCCGTCATGATTGGCCTCGCGGTGGGCATTGACTATGCCCTCTTCATCGTGTCGCGACATCGAGGGCAATTGGCGCGCGGCATGGATCCGGCGGAGTCTGCCGCGGTTGCCGTCGGCACGGCGGGAAGCGCGGTGGTTTTCGCCGGCGCGACGGTGATCATCGCGCTATTGGGTCTGCTCGTCGTGGGAGTGCCGTTCCTCTCCGTCATGGGCGTCGGTGCCGCGTTCGCGGTGCTCGTTGCGATCGCTGCGGCCGTCACGCTTCTGCCCGCCTTCCTTGGCGTTGCAGGCGCAAAGCTTGCTCCGAAAGAGGGATCACGCGCCTGGAAGCGCGCCCACCCCGACTCGACCGCGGGCCCCACGATGGGCCGCCGCTGGGTACGGGGCGTCATGAAGCGTCCTGTGCTGACGAGCATCTCGGTCATCGCCGTTCTCGGCGTGCTCTCGATCCCGGCCTCCTCGCTCGACCTCAACTTGCCCGACGGTGGCAGCGAACCCGCGGGCTCGACACAACGCGAGGCCTACGACCTCATCGCTGACGCGTTCGGCCCTGGCACGGCGGGGCCGCTGCTTGTCACGCTCGACATCACGCAGACGACCGACATTCTTGATGACCTCGCGGCCATTCGAGGCGAGCTTGAGCAGGTCGACGGGGTCGCGAGTGTGAGCCCGGGCATCCCCTCGCCCGGTCTCGAAACCGCCATCTTCCAAGTGGCACCCGAGACAGCGCCCGATGACCCTGCGACCAAAGTCGTTGTTGCTGATCTTCGCGAGGCCGGCCAGGTGATCGAGGCCGAGTTCGGTACGCCCATGGCGGTCACGGGCGTAACGGCCGTCGGCATCGACATTTCGACGCGCCTCACCGGCGCCCTCATTCCGTTTGGGCTCGTCGTCGTGGGCCTCTCGGTCATTCTGCTCATGGCCGTGTTCCGCTCGGTTCTGGTTCCCGTCAAGGCGGCGCTCGGCTTCTTGCTCTCTGTCGGAAGCGCCATGGGCATCACCGTCGCGGTCTTCCAGTGGGGATGGGGCGCCGAGCTGTTGCACGCCGAACCGGGCCCCATCTTGAGTTTCATGCCGATCATCCTGATGGCCGTGCTCTTCGGGCTCGCGATGGACTACGAAGTGTTCTTGGTCTCGGGCATGCGCGAGGAATTCGTGCGTACGGGCGACGCTCGCCAGGCGATCGACGACGGCTTCGCGAACGGTGCGCGCGTCGTGACAGCGGCAGCCCTCATCATGTTCTTCGTCTTCGCGGCCTTCGTTCCCGAAGGGGCTGGGCTCATCAAGCCCATCGCCTTGAGCCTTGCCGTGGGGATCGCGATCGACGCGTTCCTCGTTCGCATGACGTTGGGCCCAGCGCTCATGGCGCTGTTCGGTAAGGCCGCCTGGTGGTTCCCGCGTGCGCTCGACCGCGCCTTGCCCGACCTCGACGTCGAGGGGGAGAAGCTGCGTCACCACCGCGATCACCGGGAGTGGGCGGCAACCCACGGCAATGCCGTGATCGTGGCCGATCGGCTTGGGCTCGCCGGCACCGAGAGCCGGCTCTCGCTCGTCGCGGCCCCCGGTTCGCGCGTCGACATTGTCGGCGAGGTTGCGGATCGGCGAGTTGCCGGAGCGACTCTCGCGGGCTACCTGCCGCCGCGCTCGGGTCGGGCCGTTGTCGCCGACGCTGTCTTGCCGTCAGAGTCAGGCCGTGCATCGCGGCGGGTGACCCTCGTCGACGTGAGCGGTGACCGGCTGGCCCCCACGATCACGATGGCCGCGCTCGTGAGCGAACGCATCGCCCTCGCTGCGGGATACCCTCGCGGATTGCGCCGCACGCGCCGGTGGATGGCACGCCTCGCCGCCACGCTCACGGCTCTCGGCATCGAACCGCGCGGCATTGCCGACCCCGAGACCTTCGTGGCGAGCCTCGACGCTCGACGACGCGCCCTCGTGCTCGCCGCCGTCGCGACCCTCGATGGCACCCCGGTGATTGTGCTCGACCACCGCGACGACTCGTTGACGCCCGATGACATCGATCAGCTCGATGCCCTCGTGCAGCGCCTCGCACCCGTTCCCGTGGTGCGGGTGTGGGGGCGCGAACCCGGCAGCCCGGTCGCCGAGAGTGCGACCACGGTAACTCTTGAATCTGCATCCGTTCTCGCCGAAAGGAGCGGCTCATGACCGCTAGCTCCGACTTCCCTGGTGCCGAGGCCCCTCTCGTCACGACCCCGCTTGCGCACCGCGGTCGGTTGCGTCGCTGGTTGACGATGGCGGCGGCCGTCGCTGTGCCGCTTGCTCTCGTGGGCATCGCGCTCGCTGCTGTCGGTAACGATTCGTCGGCTCTCGAGCGCATCCCGGCGGCCGTCGTCAACAACGACGAGTTGCTCACGACCACTGACGCTGACGGCAACGATCAGATCGTGTTTGCCGGCCGCCAACTCGTCACCGAACTGACGGGCGGAGACGACTCGGGCTTCGACTGGTCCGTCACGAACTCGGCCGAGGCCGAAGCCGCGCTAGAGCGCGGTGAGGTCTATGCCGTGCTGACAATTCCGAGCGACTTCTCGGCGTCGCTGCTCACGATCGGGTCGCCTGACCCCGTGCAGGCTCAATTGCAGGTCGTAACGGATGACGCCCACAGCTACCTCGCTGGCTCGGTCGTGCAGGCCGTCGGCAGCGGACTCGCGCAACAGTTTGGCGCTGAGATCACGGCTCGATACCTCGATGGGTTGACGAGTGGACTCGGAGAGCTCGGGGCCGCGCTCGACACGGCCGCCGATGGCGCCACGCAATTGGGCAACGGTGCGAGTGCGCTGAGCGCCGGGCTCGTTGACTTGAGCGCGGGTGCCCGTGCGTCGGCGGGCGGCGCGCGTGAACTGTCGAGTGGTGTTGCCGACTACACGACCGGTGTCAGTGGACTCTCGACGGGTCTCGCACAATTGCGCTCCGGTGCGGCGCAGCTCGACCCCCTGCAGCAGGCCGCCGGGGGCATTCCGGGCAGCGCCAGCGCGGTGGCGGCAGACCTCTCGGCTCTCAGTGCCGCCGTTGCCGCCTCGAACCTCAGCCCTGCTGACCAGCAAGCCTTCATCGACGCACTCAGCGCGGCGCAGGTGCTCGCGGGCACGGCCGGAACGGTCATCCCGCAGCTCAATGGCGGACTCGACGGCATTCAGTCGGGCCTCGCGCAAAGCGCAGGGGGAGCGGCCCAGCTCGCCGCCGGCGGGGCGCCGCTGCGCAGTGGAGCGGCCGACCTCGCGAGTGGGCTCGGCTCGCTCGCGGGCGGCACGAGCGACATCACTTCGGGAGCCGAATCGCTCGCGAGCGGAGTTGACGAATTGGCGTCGGGGCTCTCATCGGGTGCCGGTCAGGTGCCGGAGTCGGGGGACAACTCGGTGGCCAGTGAGCCCGTGGTGGTGGAGTCAACGCGCACCAACGCGGTTGACGGCGTCGGATCCGTCATTGCCGAAACCCTCGTGCCGATCGGTCTCTGGATCGGCGCCCTGGCAACGTTCCTGGCCCTGCGGCCCGCAGCGCGCGGTGTGATCGGCACGTCGGCGGCGGGCGGCATCATCGTGCGGCGCGCCATGGGCCGCGCATCGCTCATCGCGCTCGCGCAGGCGGTGCTCGTGACCCTTCTCATGCACACGGTGAGCGGTGTCGACTGGGCACTCTTGCCGGCGACCCTGGGCCTCACAAGCGTCATCGCCCTCGCCTTCACGGCACTGCACGCGGCGCTCACCCTCACGCTCGGGCGCGCGGGTCTCGTGGTCTCGTTGCTGCTGCTCGCGGTGCAGATTGTCGCGACGGGCGGCATCATTCCCATCGCCGCTCTTGCAGATCCGTTCCCCGCCTTGAGTGCCGTGCTGCCCTTGACCTACGCCGTCGATGGCATGCAAGCCCTGCTCGCGGGCGGCGACCCCTCGCGCGTTGTCGCGGCGGTGGCCGTCATGGGCCTTCTCGGCGCCGGCTCGCTGCTCGTCGCTCGATTGGCCGCGGGCCGTGCACGGCGACGGGATGCTCTCGCGGCGTTCGCTCCGACCCTAGCGCCGACGACCGCCTGACGCACGGGATGCCCGGCGCGGGCATCCCGCCGCACACAGCAGCGCGGGCCGCGAGCTGAATGCTCGCGACCCGCGCTGGTAAATGCGTGCTGAGACCTACTTCGTGGTGGTCTCGTGCGTTCCGCCGCTCATGGCGTACTCCTCTTCAGGAGACAGCACCAGGTGCTTGCGGTAGTGCAGACCGAAGCCCAGCAGGATCAGGATGTAGACGATGATGATCGCCACGATCGCTGCCTGGAAGGCCGGGTTGATGAGCAGACCGACGAACACGAGGGCGGCGATCGCTGCGGCGCTGTAGGCGCCGAACGTGCCCCACGGGCTCTTGTACGGGCGGTTTGCGTCGGGGAACTTACGACGCAGGATCAAGAACGACACCATCTGCAAGAAGTACGCGACAACCGCGCCCCACACAGCGATGTTGAGGATGATCGCACCGGCGACGAGGCCGACGCCCTCCGGGTCGAGCTTCGCGAGAACGTCGAGAACGACGATCGCCACGAATCCGATCACGGCGCCGACGGTCAGGGCGACCCACGGCGTCTGGTTCTTGCCAGTGAGCGACAGGAACTTCGGGTAGTAGCCGGCCCGCGACAGCGAGTACATGTTGCGCCCGTAGGCGAACATGATGCCGTGCAGCGAGGCCAACAGGCCGATGAGCGCGAAGATCGCGAGCAGGGCCGCGAGTTCGTCGCCCACGATGGCCCGGAAGCCGTCAAGCAGCGGCTCGAGCGAGACGCCCGTCGCTTCGGCACCGAGCACACCCGTGTTCAGGAACAGCACGAGAACACCCGTGATGATGAGCGTTCCACGCGCGATGACGCCGGCGCGGGGAATGTCCTTCTCAGGAGTGTGCGACTCTTCGGCCGCGAGCGGCAACTCTTCGATGCCGAGGAAGAACCACATGGCGAAGGGCAGGGCGAACAGGATGGCGAGCCAGCCTTCCGGCAGGAAGACCGACGATCCGGCGACGTCAGGGTTCGGCGCCATGTCCCACAGCTTGTCGAACGAGAACAGTCCCGACGCCAGCGCCATCACCGAGAACACCACGATGATCGCGATGGCGATGATCGAAACGATGATCGCGAACCGGAACGAGATGTGCGCACCCGCGGCGTTGAGGCCGACGAACGCGACATAGAGCACGATCCACCAAATCCACATGAGGTTCGACTCGGCGAGCGAGAAGTTCAGCAATCCGCTCGTGACACCGTCGAGGTACTGCGCCGAGAAGAACACGACGACCGCCGTGGTGGCGACGTATTCGATGGTCTCAGCAGCACCGGTGACGAGACCGCCCCACGGGCCCATCGCTGAGCGAGCGAACGAGTAGGCGCCGCCCGTGTGGGGCATTGCTGCCGACATTTCGCTGATCGAGAAGGTCAGACCGTAGTACATGACGACGAGCACGACGAAGGCGATAAGCATGCCGCCGAAGCCCGCAAAGTCAATGCCGAAGTTCCACCCCGAGAAGTCACCCGAGATGACCGCGGCTACGGCGAGGCCCCAGAGGCCCCACACTCCAGCCGAGCGGCGCAACCCGCGCTTCTCGAAGTACGACTGGTCGACACTGGTGTACGAGACACCGCCGGTCGCCTTGGTTGTTTCCGCCATTCATTCCTCCTGGGGGGTGGTGGGGATGGGTCGGCACGCGGGCGAGAGCGCCACGATGCGCCTTGGCACACGAGCATGGCCGTAAAGGTCGCCCTTGTCCACCATTAGAAACGAAAACTTCCGTCGAGTCTTGGGTTAGCAGTGGGGCCCTGTGGTACTAATGGTCGACACTCGCGCCAAGGGAGGCTCCATGTCTGCATCGCCGACGACGGTTCGTTCGGGAAATCTGACCATTGCCGAGCTGGAATCACTCATCGATGCGGGCGAAGTCGATACCGTCATCGTCGCTTTTGCCGACATGCAGGGCCGCCTCGTCGGCAAACGCGTTTCGGCGCGACTGTTCCGCGAAGAAGTCGCCGCGCATGGCGCCGAGTGCTGCAACTACTTGCTTGCTGTCGATGTTGAGATGAACACCGTTGAGGGCTACGCGCTCTCGTCATGGCAGACCGGCTACGGCGACATGGTCATGCAGCCCGACATGGGAACGCTGCGGCGCATTCCGTGGCTGCCGGCCACGGCACTCGTCATTGCCGACCTCAAGCGCATGGATGGTGGGCCCGTCGCCCCGAACCCGCGCCAGATTCTGCAGCAGCAGATCGACCGGCTCGCCGAGCACGGCCTCGTGCCCTACGTCGGCACCGAGCTCGAGTTCATCGTCTTCGACGAGACCTACCGCCAAGCCTGGGCCAAGGGCTACGACAACCTCACTCCCGCGAGCGACTACAACATCGACTATGCACTGCTTGCCTCGAGCCGCATGGAGCCGCTGCTGCGCGATATTCGCAACGGCATGGATGGCGCGGGCATGTACTGCGAGGGCGTCAAGGGCGAGTGCAACTTCGGCCAGCAAGAGATCGCCTTCCGGTACGCC
>JBJOPU010000014.1:0-13348 GCA_046050505.1 Actinomycetota bacterium | reverse complement strand
CGGGGCGAGTTCGTCTTTCTCTGCCTCGGTCAGCCCGTCGAAGTCGGGCACGTGCCGGTGCGGCAGAACGTGCACCTCGATGGGCCAGCGAGCGGCGAAAGGAACGAAGGCCGTGAAGTGCTCGCCATGCAGCACGACGCGCTCGCTCGCCTGCTCGCTCTCGAGCACGCGCGCGAACAGGTCGGGGCCGACCGCCTCGATCGAGCGCAGCAGGGTGCTCGTGCGCGGGGTGACGAAGGGATACGCGTAGATCTGGCCGTGCGGGTGCGGCAGGGTCACGCCGATCTCGGCGCCGCGATTCTCGAACGGAAAGACCTGCTGAATGCCGGGCATTGCGCTCAGCGCGGCCGTCCGGTGCGCCCACGCCTCGATGACGGTGCGCGCGCGGCTGACGGTCTGCGAGCCGAACGAGCCCTCGTGGTCGGGAGAGAAGCAGACGACCTCGCAGCGACCGACGCTTGTGCGCAACCGACCGATGCCGACCTCGGCGAGGTCGGCGAGGCCCGAGGGCGCATTCTCATGCTCGAGCGCCGGCCCAAAGCTGGGGGAGCGGTTCTCGAAGACGGCGACGTCGTAATTGCTCGGAATCTCGCTGGGGTTCTCGGCCGAGGCGGGCGCGAGGGGGTCTTGGTCGGGCGGCGGCATGAAGACGCGGTTCTGCCGGTTGCTCGCGATCGACACCCACTCGCCGGTGAGGACGTCTTGGCGCATGCTCGCCGTCTGCGGGCGAGGGTCGAGCACGCGGCGGTCGATCGACCGCTCGGACCCGAGCGTCGTGTCAGCGTCATCGACGTAAATCAGCTCGCGGCCGTCGGCGAGCGTCGTGGAATGGAAGCGGATCGTCACCTCACGATGCTACGGCTGCTCCCTTACGAAAACACAAGCACTACGCTTTCGATATCGACAGATTGTGAAAGGAGCGGGAGATGGATGCCGCGCCCGTTCGTCGCGACCGCATGGCAGCATCCGTCGCCCGTCGTGGTTTTGCCCGCGTCACTGACCTCGCCCGTGAGCTGAGCGTGAGCGAGGTGACCGTGCGCACGGATCTCGCGGCGCTCGAGAGCGACGGTCGAGTAACGCGCGTGCACGGCGGTGCGATGCCGAGAGGGCTCGTCGCCGAGCGCGAGAGCAGCCTCGAGCAGTCGCGCACGCGGCTGACGCGCGCAAAGCAGGCCATTGCCGCCGAAACGGCGTCGCGCGTTCACTCGGGCGAGAGCCTGATGCTCGACGTCGGCTCGACGGCGCTGGCCGTCGCGAACGCCCTCGTCGCGCGCACCGACCTCGACGAGGTTGTCGTTGTCACGAACGGGCTCGCGATCGCCCTCGCCCTCGAGTCGGCGATCCCACGCTTCACGGTCGTCGTGACCGGCGGCACACTGCGGTCGTTGCAACACTCGCTGGTCAACCCTCTCGCGACGACCCTGCTCGACGACGTGCGCGTCGACCTCGCCATTTTGGGAGCCACGGGAATCGACGCGACCGCGGGCGTGACGAACGTCAACCTGCCCGAGGCCGAGGTCAAGCGGCGAATGGTCGCGAGCGCTGCCCGGCGGGTACTCGCCGCCGACTCGTCGAAGGTCGGCCAAGTGCACCTCGGTCGCGTCGCGACGCTTGATGAACTCGACGAACTCATTACCGACGATGCGGCGACGGATGCTGCGCTCGCCCCCCTGCGAACAGCAGGCTTGCGCATCACCACCGTGACGCCGCGGCGCGCGTAAAGTGACCGCATGAGCACACCTCCCACGGGCGAGCAGTACACCCTCCACCACGATGGAGCTCACGGACCAGTCGAGGCGGTCATCACGTCGGTGGCCGCGGCGCTGCGCCACCTCACCGTCGATGGGCACGACCTCGTGCAGGGCTTTGGCGAGCACGAGACCCCGCCCTTTGGGTGTGGCATTGTGCTTGTTCCGTGGCCAAACCGCGTGCGCGACGGCCGGTGGATGCTCGACGGTTCCGTGCAGCAGTTTGATCTGACCGAGGTTGATCGCACGAACGCCATTCATGGCTTGTTGCGCAATACGCCGTATCAGCTCGTCGAGAAGTCGACCGACGCCGTCACGCTCGGGGCGGCGGTCGTTCCCCAGCACGGGTACCCGTTTCACCTCTGGACGACGGTCGAGTACCGCCTCCTGGGCAATGGCGTTCGCGTCACGCACAGCGTCACGAACCTCGGCGACCAGCCAGCCCCCTATGCAGTCGGTACGCACCCCTTCATCCGGGTGGGAGCGCACTCCGTCGATGAACTTACGATCACGGCCCGCACGGTCGAACACGTCATGGTGGATGACCGTCTTAACCCTGTCGGTTTCGAGCCAGCGGTCGGAGCGTGGGATCTCACGGCGGGTCGCCTCATCAGCGAGCTCGCCCTCGACGACGCGTTTCGTGTCGTGCCCGACGACGACGGCGTCACCCGCACGGTGCTCGCGGCACCCGATGGGACCGAGACGGAAGTATGGCAAGACGGCGACTGGCAGTGGCTGCAGTTGTTCATCACGCGCAGTTATCCCACCGCCGCCGGGCCCGTCACCGCTATCGCGGTCGAGCCGATGACGGCCCCCGCCGATGCCCTGAATTCCGGACTCGGACTCCGGTGGATCGAGCCCGGAAACTCGTGGTCGGGCAGCTGGGGCATTTGCCGCCCGGCGTGAGCGAGCATCCGTCGCCGCAGTGACCTCATTGCCCTCAAACGGGGGGTATCGCGCGGGTGTACGGTGCTCACTACTGCTGATTGGATGAGCGCAGGGGCTTGGGAAGCGCCCCGCGTGCGATTCGTACGTTCTCGACGGGGGAGTCGATCATGGCCGTTTCACCAAAGACCATCGCGTTCATCGTCGGCGGGCTCGTTGTCGTGGGCGCGGGATTCGCTCTCGCACCGACTCTCGGTGATGTCTTCAATCAGTCGCTTGCGGCAGATTCGGAAGTCATGGGTGGCCCGATCGAGTACCCGGTCAATGCTGCGGGCGAGACGTATGGCAGTCCTATCGATGGCACGGTTCCCGACCTCATTACTGCGCGGTCTGACGAGGGCGTCATTGGCTATGTGCGGGTGAGCGAACTCGATCAACAGCGCAACCTTGCGAAGTCGACCACGAATCCCGACGCGGTCTTCGCCGTCGATGTCTACGAATCCGACGGAGTGACGGTGGTGGGCTCTCTCGTCGTCACCAAAGACACTCCGGGAGCCCGCGACGGCTTCAACAACTAGCCGCCGCCGTGTGTGATCGTGCAACGCACGATTGCGTCGAAAAGGGGTAGGCCCCGTCGGGCTCGAACCGACGACCCGCGGATTAAAAGTCCGCTGCTCTACCAACTGAGCTAGAGGCCCTTGCCCTCCTAATCTATCGCGACTCAGCGACGTGCGTGTCGGGCTAGCGTTGGTGTCATGGTCGAACGTCCGCACCGCCCCGTGCGCCTGCCGAGTGAGGCGTTCGACGTGCACGAGGGCGGACTCGATCCGGCGGTTATCTTGCGCATTGCCCACGATTCGGCGCGCGCGCTCGTCCATCGCGTGCGCGCGAGTGATGACCCCGACCTCGTTGAGCGCATGGTCGCTTACACCGACGAGCATGGGCTCGAGACGCTCGCCGAACTGTGGTCGCGCGCCGGCGCTCGAACGTTGCCCGGTGCGCTGTGGCGCCTCTCACTCTTGCGCGCGCTCATTCGCACTGACCCGGCCGGCGTTGCCCTGCTCTTTCAGCGGGGCAGCGAAGTGCTCTCAACCGCCGATGTGGTGGTTGCGGGCGCCGAAAGCCCCACGGGGCCCGATGAGATTCGCGCCCTCGCCGACGCCGTGCTGCGCGGCGCCTATGTGGGCGACGTGGCCGTGGCGCTCGATCGCGCGGCCGCGTTCTGCCGAACGGCCGCCGCGGGTGCCGCCGATCTTGCGGACGACGCGGATGCCGCGGCCGACGATGCCCGCGCCGCCGAGCTCACGGCTCGGGCCGCCCGCCTCGCGTCGAGTGGCCGCGACTTCTCGGCGTGCGCGGCGCTCGAACGGATGGGGTCGCTCGACTGAGGTCGAGCATCCGTCGCCGCACCGCCGCACCGCCGCACCGCCGCACCGCCGCACCGCCGCGACGAGCGCACGGGAATGCCGCACAGGTGTCGCCGGTTACACTTCTCAAGCCGGGCCGCAGTAACCCCGGGCTCCATTTTTCGCCGCTACGAGCGGCCACTCGCCGAGAGGCGTTCTGCGGCCCGGCTTTTCTGTGGCCGAACTTGTTGCATTATTGCTACGTAGTAGTTATGCTACGAATATGGGACGCAAGCCAAAGTCAGAAGACCCGGTCTTCAGCCGCATCGAAGTACATCGAACGCGCGCTGGGCTGAGCCGACAGCAGCTCGCCGACGCCGTCGGCGTGCACTACCAAACCGTCGGGTACCTCGAGCGGGGCGAGTATGCCCCATCGCTCGCCCTCGCGTTGCGCATCGCGCAGCTCGTGGGCGTGCCCGTCGAACAACTCTTTTCTCTCACCCCGTTCGCTGAGGCAACGAGCGACCCCGATTCGGAGGAACGCGCATGACCACCAAGAAACTCTCCGCCCGCGAGCGCAATGAGCGAGCCGTCGCCGAGATGGCCGACACCGTCATGCGCGATACGAAGTGGGACTGGATGCGCACGCGTCGTGCGCGACTCACGATCGTCGGCGTCATGATCGCCATGCTCGCGGTGATTCCCGTGGCGTGGATGACCCTGCCCTCGCTCGCGGCCCTCGGCGTGATCGCGCTGGCTGCCGTGGTCTGGTGGGCGCTGCGCATGTCGGTGCGCGTCGTTGCCGACCTTCCCGATGAGTACCTCGATGAGCGTCAGGCGCGCGTGCGCGACCGGGCTTATCTCGATGCGTATCGCTGGTTCGCGGGTATCACGTTGCTCGCCGCGACCGCCGCGCTTGTCTGGTTCGTTGCCACGAGCGAGAACGACCTCGTGACGGTCGACATCACCTGGGCCGGCGCCATGGCGGTGTTCTGGACCTTCGAGGGTCTCGCCCTCACGCTGCCGTCGATCGTGATTGCCCTGCGCGAGCCTGACCGCACGTAGTCCGAAACGCGAGGGGCCCGGTCTGCTCAGCAGGCCGGGCCCCTCGTCGCGTTCAGGGTCGCGTCAGTGTGACGCGGGAGCGATCTCGGCGACGAGCGCTTCGATGCGTCGCTTGATGTCGTCGCGAATGACGCGCACCGAGTCGATGCCCTGGCCGGCAGGGTCGTCGAGCGCCCAGTCTTCGTAGCGCTTGCCGGGGTAGATCGGGCACGCGTCGCCGCAGCCCATGGTGATCACGACGTCGGAGTCGACGACGGCCTGCACCGTAAGAATCTTCGGAACGTTGTTGGCGATGTCGATGCCCTCTTCGGCCATCGCTTCGATCGCCACGGGGTTGATCTGGTCTTTGGGTTCTGAGCCCGCCGAGAGCACGGTGACGCGGTCGCCCGCAAGGTGCTGCAGGTACCCAGCGGCCATTTGCGAGCGGCCAGCGTTGTGCACGCACACGAAGAGAACGGTGGGCTGCGGAGGAGCGGGAGATTTCGTCGTCATGCTCAAAGTATAGACACACATCTATACGTTCTGGCAACGGGATGCTGTCGCTTGGTTCCCCGCAGCTCAGCTGCGTGCGGCCAAGGCGCGCAGCAGCCCGCGCACGCGCCCATCGATGTCATCACGGATCTCGCGCACGCGGTCGAGGGGTTGCCCCGCCGGATCGGCGACGGGCCAGTCGAGGTAGCGACGTCCGGGGTACACCGGGCACGCATCCCCACAGCCCATCGTGATGACCACGTCAGCCGCTCGCACGACATCGTCGGTGAGCGGCTTCGGAAACTCGCCGCCGAGGGGCACGCCAATCTCGTCGAGCGCCGTCACGACGGCGGGGCGAATCGCATCGATCGGTGCCGAGCCAGCCGTGCGCACGCGCACCCGAGTGCCGCCCAGGTGACGCATGATGGCGGCGGCAAGTTGGGAACGCCCTGCGTTCTGCACGCACACGAAGAGCACCTCGATAGGCCGACCGGTGGGCCGGTCACCGGTGAGGTCGGCGGCGGTTGTCTCTTGTGCCGTCAGTCGCTCAGCGGCAAACTGCGCGGTCGCCGACGGCAGCGCTCGACCGCCCTCTCGGGCGCGCAGCAAGTCATAACTGTCGAGCACCACACCCTCAACCGTCTCGCGCGAGAACGTGCCGGCAAAGCGCGCGCTCAGGTCGTCGATTATGCGATCAAACAGCCCGGCACTGATCGACGAGTCGCCCGAGTCGGGCGCCCACTCTTCGAGACGCGCCGCGACCACTTCGCTCAGCGAGTACCACACTTCGCGACCGCGCGGAGTGCGCTCGACGAGCCCGGCATCGTGCAACACCCGAAGGTGATGAGACACCGTGGGTTGACGCAAGTCGAGGGCGGCGGTCAAGCGTCCGACCGTCAACGAGCGGTCGGGTGCCTCGAGCAGGAGCCGCGCGATGGCACCGCGGGTCGGGTCACCGAGCGCACCGAGCTCAGGGCTCACCGTGGCGCGCTCTCTCATAGACCAGAGTCTATGCGAGCGACTACAGTGTGCCCGTGACCGAGCCCACTACCCCAGCCCCGATGCCCTCCTTCGCGATCCGGATGCTCGCCGAAGCACTCGGCAGCGCAGCCCTCATCGCCACCGTCGTGGGCTCGGGAATCATGGCCACCCGCCTGACCGACGACATCGGCGTGCAGTTGCTCATCAACGCCGTGGCAACGGCCGCCGCTCTCGTGGTGCTCATCGTCGTGGTGGGGCCCGTGAGCGGCGCCCACCTCAACCCCGTCGTGACCGCCGCGCTAGCGGTGCAGCGACGGGTTCCTCTGCGAGAAGTCCTGCCTACTGTCGCAGCGCAACTCGTCGGCTTCGCCGCGGGCGTCGTGCTGGCCAACCTCATGTTCGGCGGCGCGGCCGTCTCGATCAGCACGACGGTGCGCGCCGACCTCGGACTCTTGCTGGGCGAAGTGGTGGCGACGGCGGGGCTCGTGGCGGTCATCCTGACCCTGGTGGCACGCGGGCAGCAGAGCTGGGTGCCCGCCGCTGTCGGCCTCTACATCGGCAGCGCCTACTTTGCGACGAGCTCGACGAGTTTCGCCAACCCGGGAATTACGCTCGGGCGCATGCTCAGCGATAGCTTCGCGGGCATCGCCCCCGAGAGTGCGCCGGCATTCATTGCGGCCCAATTGCTCGGCGCCGCGCTCGGCGTGCTGGTCGTTCGTGTAGTGCTCGCGCCGCACCCTCGCCGCTAGAGCGCCCGCGCTTCGATGCCATGCTCGAGGGCGAGTGCCCGCACTTCGACGGCGATGCCGTCACGGGCTATGCGCATCCCGTGTTTGCCGCTCGTGCGGTCGAGGGAGATATCCCACCGCCGATAGTCGCGACCGGCAAGAGCGTCGAGTTCATCGTGGCAATTGAGCACCACGATGTGATCGGCCGCCATGACGAATTCGGGGGCGATCGGTTTGGGATACTCCCCGAACGCCGCGATACCAAGTTCGTCGAGCGCCTCGGTGACACCCGGCAATACGCGTGCGGCGGGCGCTTCGCCCGCACTCACCACGCGCGTGCCCAGAGGCGCGATGGCCCGCAGAAGTGAGGCCGCTAACTGAGAACGGCCCGCGTTGCCCGAGCAAATGAACAAGAACGACGCCAGGCTGTCGCCCGCTGTTCGGCGCGTCATCCATTGAAGGGCCTCGAGGCGATCAGCAGCGAGCTGAGCGGCGAGCGATCGCGAGTGACTCGAGGGGTGGTCGAGGTGCCGGTATCGGCGAAAACTGTCGACAACGATCGAGCGGGCGAGTTCGCCGTCGACCTGGTCGCGATACTGGTTGGCGAGTCGAAGAGCGACCCGTTCGATGACGTCAAGGGCGTGTGGGGCGTGCACGGTCACCGTGGTTCACCCTCCGTACGCGCGCATGACGGTCGATTCACGTGACTAGGCAACGGGGTGCTCGTGAACGTGCGGTGAACGCCATGCGGCTCTCGTGAGTCAGTTGGGCGATTCCTGTCACAATGGCGGCATGCACGACGACGGACTCACAGATACGGGCTACCAAGTCGATGGCGGCGTGGGCGGCGACTTTGTCGACGACTATGAAGAGTCGACGAGTGTCGATGACGGCACGCTGCCCCTGGAGCGGTTTCTCGATCGTGAACTCAGTTGGCTGCGCTTTAACCAACGGGTGCTCGAACTCGCCGAAGATGATGCGGTTCCTTTGCTCGAACGCGTCAACTTTCTGGCTATTTTCGCGAGCAATCTCGACGAGTTTTTCATGGTGCGCGTCGCGGGCCTGAAACGCCGCATCGTCACGGGCCTGGCCGTGCCCACCAACACCGGCCGAGCGCCGGCCGATGTGCTCGCCGACATCAACGCCCTTGCGCTGCAGTTGCAGCATCGCCACTCGCGCGCGTTCCACGACCTCGTCAAGCCGGCGCTCGATGATGCGGGCATCCATGTTGAGTCGTGGGCTGATCTGAGCGAGACCGACCGAGCGCGCATCGATGAGATCTTCGCGAACCAGATCTTCCCCGTGCTGATGCCGCTCGCGGTTGACCCCGCTCACCCGTTCCCCTACATTTCGGGCCTGTCGCTCAACCTCTCGGTGCGGGTGCGAAATCCCAAGACCGACCGTGTCGAGTTCGCCCGCCTCAAGGTGCCGACGGTCTTGCCGCGGTTTGTGCAGTTGCCCGACGACGGCAGTGGTCGCGTGCGGTTCTTGACCCTCGAAGACCTGATCTCTAACCACCTCGATGAGCTGTTTCCTGGCATGGAGATCTTGGAGCACCACGAGTTCCGCGTTACCCGCAACGAAGATGTTGAGGTCGACGAAGACGAGTCAGAGAATCTCATTCAGGCCCTCGAACGAGAGCTATTGCGACGACGGTTCGGTCCGCCCATCCGTCTCGAAATCACCGATGACATGGATGCTGTGACGCTCGGTCTGCTCGTGCGCGAGCTCGGCATTACTGAGCAAGAGGTCTATCGTCTGCCCGCGCCTCTTGACCTCGGCGGGCTTTTTGAGATCTCCAAGATCGACCGACCGCGGCTCAAGTACCCCAAGCACGTTCCCGTGACGCCGCTGCAGTTGCAGACGTCGGAGCCCAACACCGCGCCCGATGTGTTCGCCTCCATCGCTCGCGGCGACATCCTCGTGCATCACCCCTACGAGTCGTTTGCGACGAGCGTGCAGGCTTTTCTCGAACAAGCGGCACGCGACCCGAACGTGCTCGCTATCAAGCAAACGCTCTATCGAACGAGCGGCGACAGCCCGATCATCGAAGCGCTCATTGACGCAGCCGAGCGAGGCAAAGCGGTGCTCGCCCTCGTCGAGATTAAGGCGCGGTTCGACGAGCAAAACAACATCGAGTGGGCGCGCAAGCTCGAGAAGGCCGGGGTGCACGTGGTCTATGGCCTCGTGGGCCTCAAGACTCACTGCAAGCTCGCTCTCGTTGTTCGTCAAGAGAAGGGCGGTGCCCTCAAGCACTACGCCCACATCGGCACCGGCAACTACAACCCCAAGACCAGTCGCATCTACGAAGACCTCGGTCTCTTCACCGCCGACGACCAGGTGGGCAAAGACCTCACACGCCTGTTCAACGAGCTGTCGGGCTATGCGATCGAGAAGAAGTTCAAGCGACTGCTCGTGGCTCCGCGGTACTTGCGACGCGGGTTGCTCAAGCTCATCGACACCGAGACAGTGAACGCTCGTGAGGGCCGGCCGGCGGGCATCCGCATCAAGCTCAATTCCCTCGTCGACGAGGCGATCATTGATGCCCTCTACCGCGCCAGCATGGCGGGGGTTCCGGTCGACATCGTCGTGCGCGGAGTCTGCGCCATCGTGCCCGGCGTGCCTGGCCTGAGCGAGAACATCCGCGTGCGCAGCGTTCTGGGGCGTTATCTCGAGCACTCGCGCATCTTCTCGTTCCACAACAACGGCGACCCACAGGCCTATATCGGTAGTGCCGACATGATGCATCGCAACCTCGATCGACGCGTCGAGGCGCTCATTCGGCTCACCGACCCGGTGCACCTCGCCGAAATTGATGAGCTCTTCACGGTCACCATGAGTGAACGAACGGCGTCGTGGCACCTGCAATCGGATGGCGATTGGAAGCGTATTCATCGCGATGAGCGCGGCCGACCGCTTGCTGACCTGCAGAATGTGACCATGAACGCGATCGCGACTCGGCGGCGCGGAGGCGCGGCCCGCGCATGACGCCCGCACATTCCGTGGCTCCACCGCACACCGCCAGTGACATCGTCGAGGCGGCTGGCGCCGTTGTGTGGAAAATGGTCGACGGCAAGGCGCGCATCTTGCTCGTGCACCGCACGCAGCACAAAGACGTGTCACTGCCGAAGGGCAAAGTCGACCCGGGCGAGACCCTGCCGCACACCGCGGTTCGCGAGATCGCTGAAGAGACCGGCTTCGAGGTGTCGCTCGGCGCCCCGCTCGGCACCGTTGAGTACCGCCTGCCGAACGGACGCGAGAAGGTCGTTCACTACTGGTCGGCCGAGGTGGATGCGGGCCACGCCGAACGGCACAGCTACGAGGCGAATGGAGAGATTCGCGCTCTCGAGTGGGTGCCGATTGCGAAGGCCGTCAAGCACCTCAGCTACGAGCACGACGCGGACGTCGTTGAGCGGTTCGCCGCCCAACTCGAAGCAGGACTCGCGCGAACGTTCGCGATCATCGTCTTGCGCCACGGCAAGGCCATGCCGCACGAGCAGTGGGATGGCCCCGATCACACGCGGCCTCTCTTGCACCGCGGACTCGAGCAGTCACGCTCGGTCGCGGGCGGCGTTGCCGCGTTTGGCCCCACCACTCTCGTCACGAGCACGGCCGCCCGGTGCGTTTCCACCATCGCTCCGTCAGCCGAACTCACGGGACTCGGCGTCAAGCACACGCGCAGCATCAGCCAAGATGCGTACGCGAGCGACGGGGTTCGTGTTCGACGGCAGGTCGAAAAGCGCCTCGCCAAGCGCACGACGGCGGTGCTCTGCAGTCACGGGCCCGTCATCCCGCAGATCATTGGCGCTGTTGCCGAGCTCACGGGGGCTGTTGTGACCCACGAGGTGAGACGAAGCGCTGCGTTGTCAACGGGTGAGTATGCCGTTCTCCACATCTCGCGCGAGACGGAACAGCCGCGACTCGTGGCCATCGAGACGCACTCTCCCGCGGTCGAGGCCTAGCCAGATTCGTGACGCGTTAACCTGCCGTTCACCTGGCGGGCGGAGCCTAGACACCGTCGCTCCTTAGCGTTGCTCTCGCTCGGCCTCCTGCGCCGGGCACGCAATCACGAATCGATCCCCGAAGGGAAAACACAGTGAACATCACGCGTGTCGGCAGCTTTGCTGCCATCAGCGTCGCCGCAGCGCTCGTCCTGAGCGCTTGCGCCACCAACGAAACCCCCACCGAAGAGGCGCCCAGCGCTCTTGCCGGCACCCTCGTCGGAGCCGGCTCGTCGGCTGTCGGCGCGGCCCAGGAAGTCTGGATCGCTGAGTTCCAGACCGCCAACCCCGAGGTCACCGTCACGTACGACCCCACGGGTTCGGGCGCTGGCCGCGAGACCTTCCTCGCCGGTGGTAGCGACTTCGCTGGCACCGACCGCGCATTCAACGACGAAGAGGTTGCCGCTGGCGGCTTCGCGTCGTGCGCCGAGGGCTCGGGCATCGTGCAGCTTCCGCTCTACGTCTCGCCGATCGCTGTCATCTTCAACCTCGACGGCATCACCGAGCTCAACATGAGCGCCGACGTGATCGCGGGCATCTTCGCGGGCACGATCTCCAACTGGAGCGACGCGGCCATCGCCGACCTCAACGAGGGTGTCGAGCTTCCTGACCTGGCCATCACGCCGGTTCACCGCTCGGACGACTCGGGCACGACCGACAACTTCACCGACTACCTCGCGCAGGCCGCTCCGTCGGTCTGGACCTTCGAGGCCGACGGCGTGTGGCCGCTCGACTCGGGTGAGGGCGCCCAGGGCACCTCGGGTGTTGTTGACGCCGTGACCAACGGTGTGGGCACCATCGGCTACGCCGACGCCTCGCGCGCCGGTGACCTCGGCACTGTCGCGGTGCAGATCGGTGACGAGTTCGTTCCGTTCTCGCCTGAGGCCGCTGCTGCCGTCGTCGACGCGTCGCCCTTCATCGAGGGTCGCCCCGACTTCGACCTGAGCATCGAGCTCGACCGCACGCCCGACAGCGCCGCCTACCCGGTCGTGCTCGTCGCGTACCTGGTTGGTTGCGAGACCTACCTCGACGCCGCCAAGGGCGAGCTCGTCAAGGCGTACTTCACCTACATGGCTGGCGAAGCCGGCCAGGCTGCTGCTGCCGCGGGTGCCGGTTCGGCCCCGATCTCGGCCACGCTCTTCGAGCGCGTGACCGCCGCGATCGACGTCATCAGCTAGTCAGCACCATCCTCACGACGCCGTGGGGTGCGAGGGCAGTTGCCCCCGCACCCCACGGCCGTCAGACTGGGGTCGGGCATTGCGCCTGCGGTTCCCCAGTGCTTCACCCCGTACGTCCCCTAGACCCATACCGATCTGCGGAGGAACTGAGTCGATGACCGCGACAGACCCAGAGGTTCGAGCACTCGCACCGCAGGGAAAGCCGAAGCAACGACTCGGCGATATCGTCTTCTCTCGCACGTCTCTCATCTCGGGCTCGGCGATTCTCGCGATTCTCGCGGCCGTGGCCATCTTCCTCGTCGGGCAGAGCCTGCCCGCCTTTACGGCGGACCCCGAGGAATTCATCGGAAAGCCCGCGAGCTTCGTCGACTACGTCTGGCCTCTCGTGTTTGGCACGCTGTGGTCGGCCACCCTGGCCCTGGTGCTGGCCTTGCCGCTTGCGGTGGGGATCGCGCTCTTCATCTCGCACTATGCGCCGCGCCGTCTTGCCCAGTTCCTCGGCTACATCGTCGACCTGCTCGCCGCGGTGCCATCGGTCGTCTTCGGATTGTGGGGCATTGGCGTTCTCGCCCCCGCGGTGCTCCCGGCCTACACGTGGCTCGCCGAGAACCTGGGCTGGATCCCTCTCTTCGCACCGCCCGTCTCGGGCACCGGCCGCACGATTCTGACGGCGGCAATCGTGCTCGGCGTCATGATCCTCCCGGTCATGACCGCGATTTGCCGCGAGATCTTCATCCAAACGCCCGTGCTGCACGAAGAAGCAGCCCTGGCTCTCGGCGCAACGCGCTGGGAGATGATCACGATGGCGGTGCTCCCGTTCGGGCGTCCAGGCATCATCTCGGGCGCCATGCTCGGTCTCGGCCGCGCACTCGGCGAGACGATGGCCGTCGCGATGGTGCTTTCGGCAACGGGCGTCATCACCATCAACCTCGTGAGTTCGACGAA
>JBJOPU010000013.1:0-13502 GCA_046050505.1 Actinomycetota bacterium | reverse complement strand
CCGTCGGATCCATTCCGAACACCGCGGGTATCGGCCTCGACGAGGCGGGCGTGCAACTGACCGAGTCCGGTCACATCGCTGTCAACAAGGTCGCGCGAACCTCCATGCCGAGCGTCTACGCGGTCGGCGACTGCAGCGACTCGTTGCCCCTCGCATCCGTCGCCGCCATGCAGGGCCGCACGGCGGTGTACCACGCCATGGGTGACGCCGTGACGCCCATCCAATTGCGCAACGTAACCTCGAACATCTTCACGGCACCCGAGATCGCGACCGTGGGCTTCTCGCAAAAGCAGATCGAAGATGGCGAGACGCGCGGCATCACGTTCAAGCTCATGCTCGAAACGAACCCGCGCGCCAAGATGCAGGGCGTCACTGACGGCTTCATCAAGCTCTTTGCGGCGAAGACCTCCGGCACGGTCATCGGCGGCGTCGTCGTGGCGCCGCGGGCATCCGAGCTGATTCTGCCGATCGCGCTCGCGATCGAGCACCGCTTGACGGTCGACCAGCTCGCGCGGGCCTACTCGGTGTATCCCTCGCTGTCGGGCGGCATCACGGATGCTGCGCGCGCGATGCACGTGCCCCGCGACTAGCGCGGCGCCCTCGTCGGTCGCTTAGTCGGTGATCGTAAGCAGCACGTGGCCCGAGGCCACAGTCTCGCCGACCGCGGCACCGATACTCGCCACGACACCGTCTTTGTGCGCCGTGAGGGGCTGTTCCATCTTCATGGCTTCGAGCACGACCACGAGGTCGCCCGCGACGACCTTGTCGCCTTCGGCAACCGCGAGCTTGACGACCGTGGCCTGCATGGGGCTCTTGACCGCATCGCCCGAGGCGCCGGCGGCAACGGCTGAACCGCTGCGACGCTTGGGCGCCGCCGCGAGGGCGGTCGAGGCGCGCGAGCTCGACGCGGGAATCAGGGTTTCAGGCAGCGACACTTCCAGGCGCTTGCCGCCGACCTCGACAACGACGGTGTGGCGCGCGGCGGGCTCGGCCATGGGCTCGGCGAGTGAGCCGCTCCATGGCTCAAGCTGGTTGTCGAACTCGGTCTCGATCCAGCGCGTGTAGACCGTGAACGGGGCGCCGTCGGCCGGGGCGAATGCCGGGTCGTCGACGATCGCGCGGTGGAAGGGCAGCACGGTCGGCAGACCGGCAACTTCAAACTCGGCGAGGGCGCGACGCGAGCGCTCGAGGGCGTCATCGCGCGTCTTGCCCGTGACGATGAGCTTCGCGAGGAGTGAGTCGAACGAGCCCGAAATGACGTCGCCTGTCGTGACGCCGGAGTCGACGCGCACGCCGGGGCCGCCCGGAAAGCGCAGCGCATGCACGGGGCCAGGCATCGGCATGAAGTTGAGGCCCGGGTCTTCGCCGTTGATGCGGAACTCGAACGAGTGACCGTGCGCCACCGGGTCGTCGTACCCCAGCGGCTCGCCCTCGGCGAGGCGGAATTGCTCGCGCACGAGGTCGATGCCCGTGACCTCTTCAGAGACGGGGTGTTCGACCTGCAGGCGCGTGTTGACCTCGAGGAACGAGACGGTGCCGTCGGCGCCGATCAAGAACTCGCACGTTCCCGCACCGAGGTAGCCGACCTCTTTCAAGATCGCCTTCGACGAGCTGTAGAGCAGCTCAGTCTGCTCGGCGGTCAAGAACGGCGCGGGGGCCTCTTCGACGAGCTTCTGGTGACGACGCTGCAGCGAGCAGTCGCGCGTCGAGATGACGACGACATTGCCGTGCGCGTCGGCGAGACACTGGGTCTCGACGTGCCGCGGCTTGTCGAGGTACTTCTCGACGAAGCACTCGCCACGACCGAAGGCCGCGATGGCCTCGCGCGTTGCCGAGTCAAACAGTTCAGGAATCTCTTCGCGCGTGCGCGCGACCTTGAGGCCGCGACCGCCGCCGCCGAAGGCCGCCTTGATGGCCACCGGCAAGCCGTGCACGTCAACGAACTCGAGCACCTCATCGGCGCCGCTGACGGGGTTGAGCGTGCCGGGGGCGAGCGGAGCGCCCACCTTCTCGGCGATGTGGCGAGCGCTGACCTTGTCGCCCAGCTTTTCGATGGCTTCGGGGCTCGGCCCGATCCAGATGAGGCCTGCGTCGATCACGGCGCGCGCAAAGTCGGCGTTCTCGGCGAGGAAGCCGTAGCCCGGGTGAACCGCGTTGGCTCCGGCCCGACGAGCGATGCTGAGCAGCTTGTCAATCACGAGGTACGTCTCGGCACTCGTCGTGCCGTGCAGGGCATAGGCCTCGTCGGCGAGGCGCACGTGGCGGGCATCCCGATCTTGATCGGCGTAGACGGCGACCGTAGCGATGCCAGAGTCGCGCGCGGCGCGGATGACGCGAACGGCGATCTCGCCTCGGTTGGCGATGAGAATCTTCGTGATGCGGGCCATGGTTCACCAGCCTAGGGGTGACCGCCGCCCTCGTGTTTGGCGAGCCTCGACAAAAGGGATGCGATTCGCTTAGCGGTTCCAGAGATCGGTGTAGCGGCCGCCGAGCTCGTGCACGAGCTTGCGCACGAGCGGCACCGACAGCCCCACCACCGAATGAGGGTCGCCGTCGATGCGGTCGATGAATCCGGCGCCCTTCGAGTCGATCGTGAAGGCCCCGGCGACCGTGAGGGGCTCTCCCGTCGCAATGTAGGCGTCAATTTCCGCCTCTTCGATGTCATCGGCGAAGTGAACCGTCGCGCGAGTCGCCCGCCCCGTCGCCCCCCGAACGGCACCGCCGCGGTGATCAATGAGCCAGTGCCCCGAGTGCAGCACGCCGCTCTGGCCTCGCTGCTGCAGCCATCGTTCCCGCGCGATGGACGGTTCGTGCGGCTTGCCGAACACCGTGCCGTCGAGTTCGAACGCTGAGTCGCCACCCAAGATAAAGCCGTCGATGTCTGACGACGCGAAACCAGCCCTCGCCAGCAGCACAGGGTCGAGCACGGCCTCGGCCTTCAGGCGAGCGAGCAGCTGCACCATCTCGGGTGCCGGCAGGCGGCCCTCGGGATGCGCGGCGGCGGCCGCATCCACCGCAGACTCTTCGTCGACCCCCGGAGCAATCGCGATCGGTTCGATTCCGACCGCTCGAAGAGTCGCAAGCCGGGCCGGTGAGGTCGAAGCGAGATACAGGCGCACGGCTCGATGCTACGGGCCGCGCCTAGGCTGGGGGGATGGGCGAACACATCGGAAGCATCATCGAACTCACGGTCGACAAGATCGCACACGGCGGCATCTCGATCGGTCGGCTTGATGGCCGCGTCGTGTTCGTGAGCGACGCGATTCCCGGTGAGACGGTCCGCGCGCGCGTGAGCGACGACCGCAAGAAGAGTTTTTGGCGGGCGGACGCCGTTGAGGTGCTCCAGCCCAGCGAGCACCGCCGCGATCACGTGTGGTCGGCTGCGGCGATCGACCGCGATCCGCGGGGTCGCGCGGGCGGCGCCGAGTTTGGGCACATTACGCTCGCCCACCAGCGTGAACTCAAGCGCCTCGTGCTCGCCGAGTCGCTGCAGCGTATGGCGGGTATCGAGAGCGACGTCGTCGTCGAGCCGCTACCGGGTGACCCCGCCGTGAACGGGCTCGGCTGGCGCACGCGAATCCGCCTGCACGTCGACGACCAGGGTCGCCTGGGGCCGATGGCCTCACGCTCGCACTCGGTGATTCCGGTGACGGATGTTCCCCTCGCGACCGCCGCCGTGCAAGCCGCGACCCCCTTTGCCGAGCGGTTCACGGGAATCGACACTCTTGACGTCATCGCTCCCACCACGAGCGAACCGCGCCTGGTGATCGGCGAGCAGAAGCCCACGGTCATTCGCGAGGTCGTGGGGGAGCGCACGTTCCAGCTCGACGACACCGGATTCTGGCAAGTTCATCGCTCGGCACCCGCCGCGCTTTCGCTCGCTGTGCAAGAGGCCATTGACGCATCACTTTTTGACCCCCGCGCCGAGAACCTCGATCTCTACGGGGGAGTCGGCCTGCTTGCCGCGGCCGTCGCCGATCGTTTCGGGCCCGAGACGCGCATCACGAGCGTCGAGTCAGACGAACGAGCGACGGACCACGCGAGTGAGAACCTGGCCGAGTGGCTCGGGGCCGCGGCCGAGACGGGGCGCGTTGACCGCTGGTTGCGCGACCTCGACGCGGGAGCCTCGGCCGCTGATCGCGATCGCTTGCGAGCAGCGACGATCGTGCTCGATCCGCCCCGATCGGGTGCCGGATCCGAGGTCATGACGGTGCTGGGTCGCCTCGCCCCGGCGCAGCTCGTCTACGTCGCGTGTGACCCTGTGGCGCTCTCGCGAGATGTCGCCCTCGCGGCCGAGTCGGGCTATCGGCTGGCGCGCATCCGTGCCTTCGATCTCTTTCCGCACACGCACCACGTCGAGGCCGTCGCGACCCTCGTGCGCGACTAAGACGTCACGAATCGTGACCCCGCGAACGGGGGCCGGGGCCCGTGGGATGCACCGCTCACGGGCGACCGTGCGCGACTAGCATGGAGGCCACGCGGCCCTCATCGAGCCGCGCCAGTCACCAGACGAGCGAAGGGCCCGGTTTTCATCTCGTGGTTGCTGCCGTGAACAAGCAGGTACGCGTCGCGATCGTGGACGATCACGAGTCGGTTCGGCTCGGCCTGCAGGCAGCATTTTCCACAGCAGGTTTCGACGTCGTGTCGACCTCGGCGAGTGTTCCTGACCTGGTGGATGGGCTTGATGGCCGCGAAGTTGATGTCGTCGTGCTCGACCTCTCGCTGGGTGACGGCTCAAGCGTGACCGACAACGTCAAGGCCGTGCAGGCTACGGGGTCGGCGGTACTCGTCCACTCGATCGCTGATCGGGTCGTGAGCGTGCGCGAGGCGCTCGCGGCGGGCGCCGCCGGCGTCATCCCCAAGTCGTCCGCGACCAGCACCGTGATCGCCGCGGCCGAGACGGTCGCTCGCGGCGAGGTGCTCAACAATCTTGAGTGGGCGAGCGCTATCGACGCTGACCGAGACTTCGCCAAGGCACAACTTGGCCGTCGTGAGCGTGAGATTCTGCATCTGTACGCAAGCGGGCTCCCGCTGCGGCTCGCCGCCCAGCAACTGGGAATCGGCTACTCCACCGCTCGTGAATACCTTGACCGAATCCGGTCGAAATACGTCGAGGTCGGCCGGCCTGCGCCCACGAAGGTCGACCTGCTGAGGCGCGCCGTCGAAGACGGCATCCTTCCGGGTCTCGACACTGACGGCGATGACGACGACTAAGGCGGCCGCCGCACCTACAGCGAGCGGAACGGGTAAACCGCAGCGCAGCCCCCTGAGCCGTCGCCAGGTTGACACCGTGGTCTCGCGGTCGGTGGCATGGTTCGGCATCGTCTTCGGCCTTCAGGCGCTGCTATCGCTGGTTCCGCAGTATTCGCTGGGCCAGCCACTCTGGTCGGCCATCGCGGTGGGCGCGGTCTATGGCTCGTTGGTGGTCGCCCTCGTGTGCTCGACGATCAAGCGATGGGTCGTTGGCTCACACCGCTTGGTGTCGTTTGTGTACGTCGTGGCGCTCGTCACGTGGCCGTTCTTTCTTGCCGACCCGGCTGTTCCTCAAGAGGGCGACCACTGGCTGTATCAGCTCACGACGGTGGCGACCGCGACGGCAGCGATTGGTTTCCGTGGGCGGGGGGCCATGGCCTATCTCGTTGTCGTCCCGTTGATCTACGGCATTATCCGCGCAACGCCACAGGGCGGTGGTGGCCCGTGGGAACTGGGGCTCTTCAACGCCATCTACGCGATTATCTTGGGCGGCGCTGTTCTCGTCATCGTCGTGATGACTCGGGCGGCGGCGACCTCCGTCGATCACGCACAGGGCGCGGCGCTTGATCGATATGCGCGTGCGGTTCGCCAGCATGCGACCGAGTTCGAACGCGTTCATGTCGATTCGATCGTGCATGACAGCGTGCTGACGACCCTTCTGAGTGCGGCACGAGCCGAAACGACCGAACAAAAGGCGCTCGCTTCGCAGATGGCATCCAACGCCATGCGCCATCTGCGCGAGGCGGCCCTCGTGTCACCCGATGACGGAACGACCGTGCGCTTTCGACAGCTTGCCGACCGAATCGTCACGGCCGCTCGGCACATGCCGATGTCGTTCTCCGTGCGCGTTCGCTCTCTCGATACTCGAGTCATTCCGGCGGCACAGGCCGAGGCGCTGTACTCAGCCGCCGTGCAAGCGATGATGAACAGCGTGCAGCACGCCGGCCCGCCCGAAGTACGACGCTGGCTTTCGGTGATCGGTGTTCACGGCGGCGCGGTCGAGATCGAAGTGGGCGACGCGGGGGTGGGTTTCGACCCGGAGTCCGTACCGGATGCCCGCCTGGGCGTGCGCCGATCGATCATCGAGAGAACGGCAAATGCCGGGGGGCATGCCGCCGTGCGGTCGTCGAAAGGGCGAGGAACAGTCGTTGTCTTGTCGTGGCCCGCGGTCGGCGTCACGGACAAGTCGGGCGAGCTGCCCGCCAGCGATGACAGCGTTTCCGACGCCGATAGCCCCCGCCGGAGGCGCTCATGAAAATTGGCGTACCCCGTTCGCTCATCGTCACGATGGCGGCGATCTTCTCGAGTTACCACATCGTCTTGGGTCTCTACACGATCGATATGCCCGCCGACCCAGTTCCCGTTCTCGCCGCAATGATCATCTATGCGACGGCGACCACGATCAGCCTGATGCCCGGCCAGGCGGCGCGCATGCCGACGTGGATGGCCGTCACCAACGTTCTCGTCTGCATCGCGATGCCCCTGTTGATTACGCCTCAACTCGACCCCAACCTAGAGGGTGGGCTCGGCTATTCGACGTGGTACGTGGCTGCGGTCGGCACCCTGTTGACGATCACCTCGACCCGACGTCGCCACGCCTTCGCGTGGATCGGCGTTGCCGCGCTCGCCACGCAAACCGTTGTCTGGGGTGGCCCCATCGCGCTCTTGGGTACCGGCGTGATCGGGAGTGCGTCATGGGTTGCCGTGTCGCACATTCTGTCGCGAGCGCTCGCCAAGGCATCCCGAGACGCCGCGCGCTTTGCGCGGGCCGAACGCCAGGCAACCGACTGGCAAGCTGCCCAAGAGGCTCACTTGTACGAACGTCAGTTTCGCCTCGACCAAACCGCGACGACTGCCGTACCCATGCTTGAACTCATTGAGCAGACGCGCGGAGAGCTCGCGCCTGAACAACGTCAAGAGTGCTTGCACCTCGAGGGCGCCATTCGTGATGAAATCCGGGGTCGGCGGTTGCTCGACGACGGGGTGCGCCGAGAAGTCATGGCTGCTCGTCGGCGCGGGGTGTCGGTCAGTCTGTTCGACGAAGGCGGCCTTGATGATCTTGATGAGCACGCTCTCTCGCGAGTGCTCGCTACCGTCGCCGAGGCAATTCGCACGACGAGCGCAACGCGCGTGATTGCCCGCACGGCCCCGCCCGACTCGGTGGTCGCCGTCACCGTCGTGGGCTTGACCCCGTCGGGCGATGGTCGCGCGCGCGACTTGGGGCAGTCAGAGGATGACGATGACGATGCGGTTGACCTCTGGCTGGAGATTCCGCGAACTCGTCGCTGACACGGTTGTGACGTCGCTGCGGCGCGGTCACGGACATGCATGCGACGCAGAAAGGCGTGCGACGCCAAAACGATCGAAGGGCCGGAGTACCCATCTCCGGCCCTTCGCAACGTATCGAAGCAGATCGACAACCCGAATGTTGATCTACCTCGAGCCCCAGTCACTCAACTGCTACCCAACAGTGGCGGGGACCGGCGGTGCGCCCCGCGGGGCTTCACCTGACAGTAGTCATCATGCCGTAAATCGTGCGCGTGCACAGTCGTCATTTTGGGGGACATTGGGGGACATTTCCCGTACCCCATCCCGAAAAATCCGCGGAAAACCGCCTGAACCCGCCTCGCCGCAGGGGGAAATCAGGGTACATTCCCCCTCCCGACGCCGGTATTCGTCGTGGTACCCCCGGGCGACAGTCGGATTCCTCCGTTGACGAGAGCCGTCAACGGCCCTGCGCCCGGGCGTGTTGGCGGCTAAAAGCCGCGAAGCCCGCCGCTCGCGGCCCAGCTTCCCGCTCCCGGCGAGATGGGGCCCCGCATCGCGCGCGCGCTCAGCCGCCAGCGATCGACGGGCGGTTCCAACAGTTCGGCGCCCCGCGCCGCTTGCTCTGCCAATACGGCGATGATCACCGAGTGCGCCGCGGCGAGCTCGTCGTCGGTCGGACTGCCTGCCACGATGCGCATGCTCGCGGCAGGGGCATCCGTCGCCGGGGTCGACTGCTCGGTCACAGCGGGATGTTCCCGTGCTTCTTGGGCGGCAGGCTCGCGCGCTTGCCCTTGAGGGCTCGCAGGGCCTTGATGATGGCGACGCGCGTGGCGGCTGGCTCGATGATGCCGTCGAGTTCACCGCGTTCGGCGGCGAGGAATGGGCTCGCCACGTTGTAGGTGTATTCGTTGGCCAGTCGCGTGCGCACGGCGGCGACGTCTTCGCCTGCGGCCTCAGCCGCCTTGATCTGGTCGCGATACAGGATGTTCACCGCGCCCTGCCCGCCCATGACGGCGATCTCGGCCGTCGGCCATGCCAGGTTCATGTCGGCACCGAGCTGCTTCGAGCCCATCACGATGTAGGCGCCACCGTAGGCCTTACGCGTGATGACGGTCACGAGGGGGACGGTGGCTTCGGCGTAGGCGTAGAGGAGCTTCGCGCCGCGGCGGATGACGCCCGTCCACTCTTGGTCGGTGCCCGGTAGGTACCCGGGAACATCAACGAGGGTGAGGATCGGGATCGAGAAGGCATCGCAGAAGCGCACGAAACGGCTGGCTTTCTCGCCCGCGTCGATGTTGAGCGTGCCGGCCATGGCGTTGGGCTGGTTCGCGATCACGCCGACGCTACGGCCTTCGACGCGCGCGAACCCGATGACGATGTTGGGGGCGAAGAGCGGCTGCACTTCGAGGAACGAGCCCTCGTCGACGACGTGGTCGATGATGTCGATGACGTCATACGGCTGGTTGGGGCTGTCGGGAATCATCGTGTTGAGCTTGCGGTCAACGTCGGTGATCTCGAGCTCGGCTGCGGCCTCGTACTGCGGCAGTTCGGCCATGTTGTTGTCGGGCAGATAGCTCAACAGCGAGCGCGCGTAGTCGAACGCATCGTTCTCGTCGCTCGCGAGGTAGTGCGAGACACCAGACGTGCGGTTGTGCGTGAGCGCACCACCGAGTTCTTCCATCCCCACGTCTTCGCCCGTGACGGTCTTGATGACGTCGGGGCCCGTGACGAACATCTGGCTGGTCTTGTCGACCATGATGACGAAGTCAGTGAGGGCGGGCGAGTAGACAGCGCCACCGGCGGCGGGGCCGCAGATGATGGAGATCTGGGGGATGACGCCGCTGGCCGCGGTGTTGCGACGGAAGATCTCGCCGTACTTGCCCAGGGCCACGACGCCCTCTTGAATGCGGGCTCCGCCCGAGTCGAGAATGCCGATGATGGGCACACCCGTCTTGAGTGCGAGCTCCATAACCTTGATGATTTTCTCGCCGGCGACTTCACCCAGCGAGCCGCCGAAGATCGTGAAGTCTTGGCTATAGACCGCGACCTGGCGGCCATGCACGGTGCCCGTGCCGGTGACGACGGCGTCGCCGTAGGGTCGCTTGGCATCCATGCCGAACGCGTGGGTGCGGTGGCGAACAAACTCGTCGAGCTCGACGAAGCTGCCGTGATCGAGCAGGGTGTCGATGCGCTCGCGCGCGGTCATCTTGCCCTTGGCGTGCTGCTTCTCAATCGCCGCCTCGCCGCTCGCCGTCACGGCCTCGTGATACCGCACCTTCAGATCGGCGATCTTGCCGGCGGTCGTTGACAGGTCAGGGGCAGCGGGGGTGGGCGCACTCGTGTGGTCGGTCACCGTGTCAGCCTATCGACAGCACCCCGCCCGGTGCCGTTGGAGAACATCGACAGAGATGGCGCGCGCACCTGGTGCCTCGCCGAGTGTCGCTCGACTGCCATTCGCTCGCCCGTAACGCGGTGTGCACGTGCCGTTGGCTCTCACTTCGTAGCGTCGCCTCGACGGACGGATGGAGAAGCGGTGTACGGCGAGATCAGCGCGTGGGTGGAGTCACCCCTTCAATTGCTCGGCGCTCTCGAGCACGCGTCGCTCGCCGCGGCCACCGACCCTGACCGAGTCATGACGATCGTTCCGCGTGGCGGAGACGCCCAACTGGAACACACCGCCAGTTTCTTGGCCGATCGGGTGCACGGCGACGCTGCAATCAACGCACGAATCGCTCTCGATGTGCGCGTGATTCCTGCCGCGCGATTTGCCGCCGGCACAGCCTGGGTCATCGGAGACGCGTACTCGGGTCAGGTGCAGGCTCGACTTGACCGCGTGCAGCCGAGTGCTGTGACGATTGTCGACGACGGGGCGATCACGCGGCTCCTTGCTCGCCAACTTGTTGACGGTGCGCCCCTTCTGCGCCCCCGTGCCCCGCGACTGCTCGGTGGCTTGCGCCGTGAACTTGCCTCGCGCACGACGCGGCGTTTGCGCGCGCTCGCGGCCGACGGACGCCTCACCGTGACGACGTATCTGTCAGACGACGACGCTGTTGCTCAGTTGCGGTCAATCGGCGCCCACGTGACGACGCATCGCTTCGACGCCACGCGACGCCTGGGTCAACGTGCTGTCGGTGTGCCGCGCGATGCGCGCATCGTGCTCGGAACCGCCCGCGTTGCCGATGGGCTGACGGATGCGGGGGCCGAACTGCAGCGCATCGCCGAGCTCGCGCGCTCGGGTGCGGTGGCGTATCTGCCTCACCGGCGCGAGCCCGACTGGTTTGTGACCGCGGTCGGCCGGTTGCCCGAGACCACGGTTGTTGCGGCGTCATTGCCCATTGAACTCGCGTTGGCGGGTACGGAGCGACCGCTCGAGATCGTCGCTGCCGCCTCCACCGCAGAAGAAACACTGCCCATCGTGTTGCGCGGCTCGGGCTCGACGGTATCGGCAGACGCCCGAGTGTGGGAGGTCACGTCGTGATGGGTGACGTCGTCGCCGTCATCCCGGCGCGCGGGGGTTCGGTCGGAATCGCTCGCAAGAATCTGCAACACGTCGGCGGGGAGTCGTTGGTCGCACGGGCGGTGCGGAGCGCGCGGGCGACGGCGGGCATCCATCGGGTGATCGTGTCGACCGATGACGACGAGATCGCGACGGAAGCGCGTCGTGTCGGTGCGTTGGTGGTCGATCGCCCTGCGGCGCTCGCGACCTCAACCGCCAGCTCAGAGTCAGCGGTGTTCCACGCCATCGCGACTCTTGACCGGCGTCCCACGATTGTCGTCATGCTGCAAGCGACCTCCCCCTTCATCGACCCTCGCGACCTCGACGCAGCGATCTCACGGGTGACGGCAGCCGAAGCCGATGTGGTCTTCTCCGCGGTGGCGACCCCCGTCTTCTTGTGGCGGCCCGCTCCCCCCAACGGTGCCGGCTGGGAAGGCGTCAACCATGACGCGGCCGTGCGCCCGCGGCGCCAAGATCTACCGCCGCAGGTCGCCGAGACGGGTGCGTTCTACGTCATGCGAGCCGAGGGGCTCCTGGCTGCTCAGCATCGCTTTTTTGGTCGCGTCGAACCTCAACTGGTCGACGAGAGATTCGCCGTCGACATCGACACCGAGGTCGAACTCGAGATTGCGCGCGCACTCGCTGGCGTGCACACGGGCTCGCGCCCGATCACCGCTGAACCAGAAACAGAGGAGTCACTGTCATGACCGTGTCTATCGCTTCGCGCCTCATTGGCGACGACCACCCCGTTTACGTGATTGGCGAGATCGGGCTCAATCACAATGGCGATGTCGAGCTGGCTATGCGCTTGATCGACGTCGCGGCTGAGGCGGGTGCCGACGCCGTGAAGTTTCAGAAGCGAACCCCCGAGGTCGCTACCCCCGAGCACATGCGCGACACACTGCGCGAAACGCCGTGGGGAACCATGACCTACCTCGACTACCGGTATCGCGTTGAGTTCAGCGCAGAACAGTACCGACAGATTGGCGCGTACGCCGCGTCGCGAGGTCTTGACTGGTTTGCCTCGCCGTGGGACGTTCCGAGCGTCGACGTGCTTGAAGAACTCGACGTGGTCGCCCACAAGATCGCCTCGGCATCGGTCACTGACCGTGAGTTGCTGGAGCGCGTGGCCGCCACGGGCAAGCCCGTGATTCTCTCAACCGGCATGTCGACTCTCGACGAAATCGATCGAGCCGTTGAGACTCTCGGCACTGAGCGGTTGATCATGCTGCACGCCACGTCGACGTATCCGATGCCCCCCGAGGAAGCCAACTTGCGCACGATCGCGACGCTGCGCGACCGCTACGTCGGTGTTCCGATTGGATACTCGGGTCACGAAAGAGGGCTCCAGATCAGCCTCGCTGCTGTCGCCCTCGGCGCGTGCGTGGTCGAGCGCCACATCACGCTCGACCGCACGATGTGGGGCTCAGACCACGCGGCATCGCTTGAACCGCAGGGCTTCGAACACCTGGTGCGCGACATCCGCATCATCGAGTCAGCACTCGGCGATGGCGTCAAGCGTGTCTTCCCGGGAGAAGAAGCGCCCAAAGCAAAGCTGCGTCGCGTTCTCGCGTGATTGTCGTCGCTCTCGCCGACTCTGATTCGTACCTCAAGTGGGGTGCGGCAACACTCGATCGGGTCGTTCCCGACGAGGAGCGTCACATCATCGTGGTCGCCAACCCGGTCATGCCGAGCAGCGCTCAACGCGACAGCGCCCTCGCCACGACCTCGTGGGCGGGTCATGATGTTGAGGTGCTGACGGCTGACGCTGCCGTCGAGCGCGTGCGAACTCTCGGGGCGGACGCCGTGCTCGTTGCCATGCGTGGGCCAACGGCCGCGCTGCTCTTGGCAATGCTTGCCGAGCTGCCTCGGCGGCCCGTGTTGTGGTCGGGCATCCCGGGCATCGCTCTGCCGGCGCGCCGCAAAGCGCTCGTCTATCGCGCGCAGGCCGATCTCATGATCGTGCACTCGCACCACGAGAGAGACGCGTTTCGCGCGCTCGACGACGTCGAGGGAATGCACCACCAATTTGCCCTGACCACTTTGCCGTTTCTCGATCGACGACCGGGTGCGGGCGACGACATCGTGTTTGCCGCACAGGCGCTCGTGCCCGCCACGCGAGCGCAGCGTCGACATCTCGTTGCGAGCCTCGTCGCGACGGCCGAAGCGAATCCTGACCGCCGCGTCGTGCTCAAGGTTCGGGCGCGAGCAGGCGAGAAGCAGACGCATGACGAGCGGTGGCCCCTTGAGTCTCTGTTGCCGTCGGTGGTTCCTCACAATCTCCTCGTACAGTCAGGCCCGATGACGGCGGTGCTCGATCGAGCGGGCGGCGTGGCGTCGGTCAGCTCGACCGCCCTGATCGAGGCCGTTGCTCGCGGGATTCCCGCACTGGTGCTGGGTGACTATGGCGTGGGTGATGAGCAACTCAACGGCATCTTTGAGACAAGCGGGTTGATCGGCTCGACAGCAGACCTCGAAGCCGCGC
>JBJOPU010000012.1:0-13582 GCA_046050505.1 Actinomycetota bacterium | reverse complement strand
GCCCGGCGTGCGCTACAAGATCGTGCGCGGCGCGCTCGACACCCAGGCGGTCAAGAACCGGAAGCAAGCGCGTAGCCGCTACGGAGCGAAGATGGACAAGAAGTAATGCCTCGTAAAGGACCAGCAGCCAAGCGCCCCGTCGTTGCCGACCCGGTCTACGGCGCTCCGATCGTCAGCCAGCTCGTCAACAAGATCCTGCTTGACGGCAAGAAGGGCCTCGCCGAGCGCATCGTTTACGGTGCACTCGAGGGCGTCTCTGCCAAGAATGGCCAGGATGCTGTTGCCACGCTCAAGAAGGCCCTCGACAACGTGCGCCCGACCCTCGAGGTGCGGTCGCGTCGTGTCGGTGGCTCGACCTACCAGGTTCCCGTTGAGGTCAAGCCGCACCGTGCGAACACGCTCGCACTTCGCTGGCTGACGAGCTACGCCAAGGCGCGTCGCGAGAAGACCATGACCGAGCGCCTCATGAACGAGATTCTCGACGCATCCAACGGCCTTGGTGCCGCGGTGAAGCGCCGTGAAGACACGCACAAGATGGCCGAGTCGAACAAGGCGTTTGCGCACTACCGCTGGTAAGCCTTCGGCTTTCCAGCGGCAGTGCGTTCAAACGCCCGGCTGAGCTCGTGGCGGGGCCATTTCTGGCCCCGCCGCGAAGCCGGGTGGCGGCCCGTCCCGGGCCGACACGGGTTAGAGCCAACAACACTGACGAAAAACCAAACGTAAGGACACCGCTGTGGCACAGGACGTGCTCACCGACCTCAACAAGGTCCGCAACATCGGCATCATGGCGCACATCGACGCCGGCAAGACCACTACGACCGAGCGCATCCTGTTCTACACGGGCATCACGCACAAGATCGGTGAGGTGCACGACGGTGCCGCCACGATGGACTGGATGGCGCAAGAGCAAGAGCGCGGCATCACGATCACGTCGGCTGCCACCACGTGCTTCTGGAACAAGCACCAGATCAACATCATCGACACTCCCGGCCACGTCGACTTCACGGTCGAGGTCGAGCGTTCACTGCGCGTGCTCGATGGCGCCGTTGCCGTCTTCGATGGCAAGGAAGGCGTTGAGCCTCAGTCGGAGACCGTGTGGCGTCAGGCCGACAAGTACGACGTGCCCCGCATTTGCTTCGTCAACAAGATGGACAAGCTCGGTGCTGACTTCTACTTCACCGTGGACACGATCGTGAAGCGCCTCGGCGCGAAGCCGCTCGTCATTCAGCTGCCCATCGGTTTCGAGAACACCTTCGAGGGTGTTGTCGACCTGGTCGAGATGCGCGCCCTCACGTGGCGCGGCGACGCCAAGGGTGACGTTGAGATGGGCGCCAAGTACGACATTGAGCCCATCCCGGCCGACCTCGTCGACAAGGCCAACGAGTACCGCACCATCTTGCTCGAGACCGTCGCCGAGACCGACGACGCGCTCATGGAGAAGTACTTCGGTGGCGAAGAGCTGACCGTGGCCGAGATCAAGGCGGCAATTCGCAAGCTCACCGTCAACAGCGAGATCTACCCGGTGCTGTGTGGTTCGGCATTCAAGAACCGCGGCGTGCAGCCCATGCTCGACGCGGTCGTTGACTACCTGCCGAGCCCGCTCGACGTTCCGGCCACCGTTGCGCACGACCCGCGCGACGAAGAGAAAGAGATCATTCGCAAGCCCGATGCGAAAGAGCCCTTCGCGGCTCTTGCGTTCAAGGTTGCGGTGCACCCCTTCTTCGGCCGCCTGACCTACGTGCGCGTCTACTCGGGCGCCATCGATTCCGGTGCCCAGATCGTCAACTCGACGAAGGGTAAGAAAGAGCGCATCGGCAAGATCTTCCAGATGCACGCCAACAAAGAGAACCCTGTTGACGCGGTCACTGCTGGCCACATCTACGCGGTCATCGGTCTGAAGGACACGACCACGGGTGACACGCTGTGCGACCCGAACAACCCGGTCGTGCTCGAGTCGATGACCTTCCCCGAGCCCGTGATCGAGGTGGCCATCGAGCCGAAGACCAAGGCCGACCAGGAGAAGCTCGGCACGGCCATCCAGAAGCTCGCTGAAGAAGACCCGACGTTCCGCACCGAGCAGAACATCGAGACCGGCCAGACCGTCATCAAGGGCATGGGCGAGTTGCACCTCGACATCTTGGTTGACCGCATGAAGCGCGAGTTCAACGTCGAGGCCAACGTCGGCAAGCCCCAGGTGGCCTACCGCGAGACGATCAAGAAGACGATCGAGAAGTACGACTACACCCACAAGAAGCAGACGGGTGGTTCGGGTCAGTTCGCCAAGATCCAGATCAGCCTCGAGCCGCTTGAGGTGACGCCCGAGACGAGCTACGAGTTCGTCAACGCCGTCACGGGTGGTCGCGTTCCGCGCGAGTACATTCCTTCGGTCGATGCGGGCATCCAAGACGCCATGCAGGTGGGCGTGCTCGCGGGCTTCCCGACGGTGGGCGTCAAGGCGACGCTCATCGATGGCGCCTCGCACGACGTTGACTCGTCAGAAATGGCGTTCAAGATCGCTGGCTCGATGGCCTTCAAGGAGGCCGCGCGCAAGGCGAACCCCGTGCTCCTCGAGCCGCTCATGGCGGTCGAAGTGCGCACCCCCGAGGAGTACATGGGCGACGTCATCGGCGACCTGAACTCCCGTCGTGGTCAGATCCAGTCGATGGACGACGCGACGGGCGTGAAGGTTGTTCGCGCCCTCGTGCCGCTGTCTGAAATGTTCGGGTACGTCGGAGACCTTCGGTCGAAGACCTCCGGGCGCGCCGTCTACTCGATGTCGTTCGACAGCTACGCGGAGGTCCCGAAGGCCGTCGCCGACGAGATCGTCCAGAAGAACAAGGGCGAGTAATCGCCCGACCTGCGAGGGCTCGCCGAGCCTGAGTACGATACATACACACCAAAACGCGCGGCGTCTCACCGGATGCTGAGCACCAAGTCCTGAGGAGGACCCACAGTGGCTAAGGCCAAGTTCGAGCGGAGCAAGCCGCACGTCAACATCGGAACCATCGGTCACGTCGACCACGGCAAGACCACCCTCACCGCTGCTATCTCGAAGGTGCTTGCTGACAAGTTCCCGTCGGCGACCAACGTTCAGCGCGACTTCGCGTCGATCGACTCGGCTCCCGAAGAGCGTCAGCGCGGTATCACCATCAACATCTCGCACGTTGAGTACGAGACGCCGAAGCGCCACTACGCGCACGTCGACGCCCCCGGCCACGCTGACTACATCAAGAACATGATCACTGGTGCGGCTCAGATGGACGGCGCGATCCTCGTGGTTGCGGCGACCGACGGCCCGATGGCTCAGACGCGTGAGCACGTGCTCCTCGCCAAGCAGGTCGGCGTGCCCTACCTGCTCGTCGCCCTCAACAAGAGCGACATGGTCGACGACGAGGAAATCCTCGAGCTCGTCGAGATCGAGGTTCGCGAGCTGCTCTCGAGCCAGGGCTTCGACGGCGACAACGCTCCCGTTGTGCGCGTTTCGGGCCTCAAGGCGCTCGAGGGTGACGAGACCTGGACGCAGTCCATCCTCGACCTCATGGACGCCGTTGACGCTTCGGTGCCCGACCCGGTGCGCGACAAGGACAAGCCGTTCCTTATGCCCATCGAAGACGTCTTCACGATCACCGGCCGTGGCACGGTTGTGACGGGTCGCGCCGAGCGCGGCACCCTCGCGATCAACTCCGAGGTCGAGATCGTCGGCATCCGTCCGACGCAGAAGACCATCGTCACGGGTATCGAGATGTTCCACAAGCAGCTCGACGAGGCCTGGGCCGGCGAGAACTGTGGTCTGCTCCTCCGCGGCACCAAGCGCGAAGACGTCGAGCGTGGCCAGGTCGTCGTCAAGCCGGGTTCGGTTACCCCTCACACGAACTTCGAGGGCACCGCGTACATCCTCTCGAAGGACGAGGGTGGCCGTCACAACCCGTTCTACACGAACTACCGTCCGCAGTTCTACTTCCGCACCACCGACGTCACCGGCGTCATCTCGCTGCCCGAGGGCACCGAGATGGTCATGCCCGGCGACACCACCGACATGGTCGTTGAGCTGATCCAGCCCATCGCCATGGAGGAGGGCCTCGGCTTCGCCATCCGTGAGGGTGGCCGCACCGTTGGCGCCGGCACGGTCACGAAGATCCTCAAGTAGTCTTCTGACTCACTGTCAAGCGGGGTCGCACCTTCGGGTGCGGCCCCGCTTTGCTGTTGCTGGGTGTCACGCGCGGCCTCTTCTGCAATCGCTCACGATTCGCCACAATGGGGCGAGCGTCGGGATGCTCCCGACCGTGAGGAAGGACCAACCGTGGGTATCGAAGACATCGTCGACAAGGCCAAAGACATCGCGGGCGACGTTGCCGAGAAGGCGAAGGATGTCGCGGGTGACGTGGCCGACAACGCCAAAGAGTTCGCGGGCGACGTTGCCGAGAACGCGAAAGAGTTCGCGGGTGACGTGAAGGAGTTCGCGGGCGACGCCGCTGAGAAGGCTAAGGCCGCTGCTGGCGACATCAAGGACCACTTCGACGGCGACGAGCCCGAGGCCCCGGCGGCTACGACCGACCCTGCAGCCGCGCCGTAAGGGCAGCAGCCGCTTCACGCACAGCGCCGGCCAGGGAGGTTACCTGGTCGGCGCTGACTGCTTCGGCACGATAGGTGAGCCCGAGCGCCGCCGCCGGGTAGCCCGTGCGGTCGATGCCGGTGGCCGCGACCGAGGCATAGCCCGCCGTGATGTCGCCGTCTTCGGTCGCCACGCCTGACTCACGGGCGAGGGAAAGAATGCGGTCGAGTTCGGGCAGAGTGCGCGGCCCGACCCCGCGGCGGGTGATGAGTGCGTCGCGATGCGGAAACAGCGCCCGCACTTGGCTGGCGGGAAGGGCGGCCAGCATCGCGCGACCCGTGGCGGTGAGGTGCGCGGGCAAGCGAACGCCGACGCGTACGACGGTCGTCGGAGCGCGCGGCGCCGAGGTCTGGCCGACATACGAGACGTCGCTGCCCGCGAGCACGGCCAACTGCGCGACGACCGGAACGGGGGCCGCGCGCACGAGGCGCTCGAGCAGGGGCCCCCCGAGCCGCGCGAGTCGGCTGGCGCTCAACACCGAGCCGCCGATCTCGGCGACGAGAGCCCCCAAGCCGTAGGCGCGTGCTTCGGGGTAGTGCACGACGAAGCCCTCGTCTTGCAGCACGCGGAGCAACTGGTAGACAGTCGACCTCGGCAGATCCAACTCACGCGCGAGGGTCGAGGCCGGCACCGGGTCATTGTGGTGCGCGAGGTGCGTGACGATGCGCAGGGCCGCGCGGGCGGCGGGGACGTCGGGCACGAGCATCCACCCCCTTGTCTGTGATTTCAGACAGATTATCGTGACGAGCCGATGCGGTCGAGGCGAGCGACGCGTTCACTAGGGGCATGCACATCACGCTCGGCACCCGCCCCCTCACGATCGACGAGGTCGTCGCCGTCGCGCGGCACGATGCGCCCGTCGTGATCGACACCGTTGCACTCACGGCAATGGCGGCGACGCGCGCGATCATTGATGGTCTCGCCGACGACACCCAGCCGCATTACGGCGTCTCGACCGGATTCGGCGCCCTCGCGACGACGCACATTCCGCCGGCCAAGCGCGCCGAGCTGCAGCGTTCGCTCGTGCGCTCGCACGCTGCGAGCAGCGGCCCCGAGGTCGAGCGCGAGGTCGTGCGCGGCACCATGTTGCTGCGCCTGCAGACCCTCACGACGGCTCGCACGGGAGCGCGCCCCGTTGTTGCCGAGACCTATGCGGCCGTGCTCAACGCGGGCATCACGCCCGTAGTCGGCGAGTACGGCAGCCTCGGCTGCTCGGGCGATCTCGCCCCCCTCGCGCACTGCGCGCTCGCGATCATGGGCGAGGGCACCGTGCGCGACGCGAGCGGCGACCTCATGCCCGCCGCACAGGCGCTCGCCACCGCCGGCATCGAGCCCGTCGAGTTGCGTGAGAAAGAGGGCCTCGCACTTATCAACGGCACCGACGGCATGCTCGGGATGCTCGCTCTCGCTCTCACCGACCTCGACCGTCTCGTCGCCACGGCCGACCTCGCCGCGGCGATGAGTGTTGAAGGCCTGCTGGGTTCCGATCGCCCGTTCGCTGAGGAGGTGCAAAACTTGCGCCCCCATCCGGGCATCGCGACCAGTGCCGGAAACCTGCGCCGCGTGCTCAGTGGCTCGCCCATCGTCGCGAGCCACCGCACGGTCACTGATGGCCACGACGATTGTCAGCGCGTGCAAGACGCCTACTCGCTTCGCTGCGCGCCGCAGGTGCACGGCGCCGTGCGCGACACGATGGCGCATGCCACGTCGGTCGCGAACCGCGAGCTCGCGAGCTCGGTGGACAACCCGGTCGTGACGCTCGACGGTCGCGTGGTCTCGAACGGCTCGTTCCACGGCGCTCCGATCGGCTACGTGCTCGACTTTCTGGCGATCGCCGTGGCCGACCTCGCGAGCATGAGCGAGCGCCGCACCGACCGCTTCCTCGACGCGAGTCGCAACCAGGGCCTGCCCCCGTTTCTCGCGCACGACCCCGGGGTCGACTCGGGCCACATGATCGCGCAATACACGCAAGCCGGCATCGTGAGCGAACTCAAGCGCCTTGCCGTTCCCGCGAGTGTTGACTCGATTCCGTCGAGTGCGATGCAAGAAGACCACGTGGCGATGGGGTGGTCGGCGGCGCGCAAACTGCGGCGTTCGATCGACGGGCTCACCCGGGTCGTGGCGATCGAGCTGCTCACGGCCGCACGGGGTCTCGACTTGCGCGGCATCGCTCCGGCCGCGGCCACGTCGGCCGTCGTCGCGGCGCTGCGCGAGCACGTTCCCGGCCCCGGCCCCGACCGCTACCTCGCCCCCGAGATCGAACACGCCGTGCGACTCACGCACGACGGCACGCTGTTGGCCGCCGCGCGCGCGGTCACCGAGATTCGCTAGACCTGACGACAGGAGACGACCATGACGCTCACCGACGACACACTCACGGCCGCAGCATCCGGACCCCGCCCCGTTCGCGCCCACCGCGGAACCCAGCTGCACACGCTCGGCTGGCAGCAAGAGGGCGCCCTGCGCATGCTGCAGAACAATCTCGACCCCGAGGTGGCCGAACACCCCGACGAGCTCGTCGTCTACGGTGGCACGGGCAAGGCCGCGCGCGACTGGGCAAGCTTCGACGCGCTCACGCGCACGCTCGCGACGCTCAAGGGCGACGAGACGATGCTCGTGCAGTCGGGCCGCCCGGTCGGTGTCATGCAGACGCACGAGTGGGCGCCGCGCGTGCTGCTCGCCAACTCGAACCTCGTGGGCGACTGGGCCAATTGGGATGAGTTCCGTCGGCTCGAAGCCCTCGGCCTCACGATGTACGGCCAAATGACGGCTGGCTCGTGGATCTACATCGGCACGCAGGGAATTCTGCAGGGCACCTTCGAAACCTTCGCTGCCGTCGCGACGCAGAAGTTCGGCGGCACGCTCGCGGGCACCATCACTCTCACCGGCGGCCTCGGCGGCATGGGTGGCGCCCAGCCGCTCGCCGTCACGATGAACGACGGCGTTGCGATCTGCGTCGACGTCGACCCCAGCCGTATCGCGCGCCGGGTCGAGCACCGCTACCTCGACGTGCAGGCCACCTCACTCGAGCACGCACTCGAGCTGGCGATCGAGGCACGGGATGCCCGCCGCGGTCTCTCGATCGGCGTGCTTGGCAATGCGGCCGAGGTCTTCCCGCGCTTGCTCGCCATGGGAGCCCCGATCGACATCGTCACCGACCAGACGAGCGCACACGATCCGCTCGCGTACCTGCCCATCGAGCACACGGTCGACGAGTGGCACGCTGCGCGCGAGCGCGACCCCATCGGCTTCGCGGCGGCGTCGCGGACGTCGATGGCCCTGCAGGTCGAGGCCATGGTGGGCTTTCAGCGGGCAGGCTCCGAGGTCTTCGACTACGGCAACAACATCCGCACCGAAGCTCGCGCTGCCGGTTACGCCGACGCGTTCAGCTTCCCTGGTTTCGTGCCCGCCTACATTCGCCCGCTCTTCGCGCAGGGCAAGGGCCCGTTCCGCTGGGCCGCGCTCAGTGGTGACCCGGCCGACATCGCGGCGACCGACAAGGCCGTGCTCGAGATGTTCCCCGAGAACGAGAGCCTGCAGCGCTGGATTCCGATGGCGCAAGAGCGCGTGCACTACCAGGGCCTGCCGGCGCGCATTTGCTGGCTCGGCTACGGCGAGCGTGACAAGGCGGGCGAGCGCTTCAACGACATGGTCGCGTCGGGCGAGCTCAGTGCTCCCGTCGCCATCGGCCGTGACCACCTCGACTCCGGCTCGGTCGCGAGCCCCTACCGCGAGACCGAGTCGATGAAAGACGGCAGCGACGCGATCGCCGACTGGCCTCTGCTGAATGCGCTCGTCAACACCGCGAGCGGCGCGACGTGGGTGTCGATCCACCACGGCGGGGGAGTCGGCATCGGCCGCTCGATCCACGCCGGGCAGGTCGTCGTTGCGGACGGCACGGCCCTCGCCGGCCAGAAGGTGCAGCGCGTGCTCACCAACGACCCCGGCATGGGCGTCATTCGCCACATCGACGCGGGCTACACCGAGGGCGAGCAGATCGTGGCCGACCTCGGCGTGCGCATCCCGATGCGCGAGCAGGGCTGACCGTGCTGAGCCACGACCTGCTGTGGCCGCGGGCGGGGGCTTGGCCGGCGTGGGCGGCGGGTTCGCGCGCGGACGCCGTGCTGGTGGGCATCCCGACCTGGCGTACCGCGCTCTCGCCGGGGCAAGCGCACACTACGCCCGCGGCGATTCGGGATGCCCTGCGCTACTACTCCGCCGACGCGCACATGCGGGCCGATGGCTCGCCGCTGACCGTGCTCGACGCGGGCGATGTACCCGAGCCCGACGGCCCCGGTGAGGCGGCCGCGACCGCGCGGGTTGCCGAGCTCGCGAGCACGGCATCTCTCGTGATCGTGCTCGGCGGCGACAACGCCGCGACCGTTCCGGCCGCCCTCGGGTCGTGGGGCTCGGCCGTCAGCACCGCAGGACTCGTGACGCTCGATGCGCACCACGACCTGCGCGATGGCGTCACGAACGGATCGCCTGTGCGGCGGCTCCTCGACGCGGGCCTGGCGGGCTCGCGCGTGAGCCAGCTCGGCATCGAACCCCTCGCGAACTCTGCGGCTTATCGCGCGCGGGCCCACGAGCACGGCATTACCGTCGTCACGCGCGCCGAGCTGCTGAGCACCCCGATCGAATCCGCCATGACCGCGGCGCTCGACCGTGCGGCGTCGGCGGGTGGCCCCGTGCACGTTGACCTCGACATTGACGTGTGCGACCGCAGCGTCGCGCCGGGCTGCCCGGCGAGCGTGCCCGGCGGCCTGAGCGCGATCGAACTGCGCACGGCGGCGCGGCTCGCGGGGGCGCATCCGGCCGTCACGAGCATTGACCTCACCGAACTCGACGCTATCCGCGATACTCCTGATCAGCGCACGATTCGGCTCGCCGCGTTGTGCGTACTCGAGGCACTTGCCGGTCTCGCGAGCCGAACCGCGGGGGAGAGCGCATGAGTACGGTCATCACGAACATCGGGCAACTCGTCACGTTCGACCCGGCAGACCCTGACCGGCCCATTCGCCCCGATGCCGCGCTCGTGATCGACGAAGGCCTCGTCACGTGGGTCGGCGACGCCACGAACGCGCCCGCCGCCGATACGCGCATCGACGCCGACGGTGCTGCGGTCATCCCCGGCTTCGTCGACAGTCACAGCCACCTCGTCTTCGCGGGCGATCGCGTTGCCGAGTTCGAAGCGCGCATGACCGGCCGCCCCTACACGGCAGGCGGTATTCGCACGACCGTGGCCGCGACACGCGATGCCTCAGACGACGACCTGCGCGAGCGACTCGCGCGCCTCGTTGCGCAGTCTCAGGCGCAGGGCACCACAACGCTCGAGATCAAGAGCGGATACGGGCTCAGCCTGCCCGACGAAGAACGCGCCCTGCGCATTGCGCGCGAGGTCACCGACGAGACCACGTTCTTGGGCGCGCACGTCGTCCCGGCCGAGTTCGCCCACGACCGCGAGGCCTACGTCAACCTCGTCTGCGGCGACATGCTCGCGGCCTGCACGCCACACGCCCGCTGGATCGACGTCTTCATCGACTCGGGCGCCTTCACCGTCGACGAGGCACGGCGCATTCTCACAGCGGGGCGGGATGCGGGGCTCGGCCTGCGCGTGCACGCTGGGCAGCTCGACGCCGACGGCGGGGTCGCCCTCGCCGTCGAGCTCGACGCCGCGAGCGTCGACCACTGCACGCACCTCACCGAGTCCGATGTCGAGGCGCTCGCCGCCACCGCCCACGGCGGCGCGGGCACCGTCGCGACCCTCTTGCCCCTCGTCGAGTTCTCGACGAAACAGCCCTACCCGGATGCCCGGCGCTTGCTCGACGCAGGCGTCGCCCTCGCCCTCGCGAGCGACTGCAACCCGGGCTCGAACTTCTCGAGCAGCGTTCCGCTGGCCGTGGCGCTCGCGGTGCGCGAGCTCGGCATGACTCCCCTTGAAGCGCTCGCCGCAGCAACTCGCGGTGGAGCGCGAGCGTTGCGTCGGACCGAGGTGGGCCACCTCGGCGTGGGCGCGCGGGGTGACGCGGTCATCCTTGACGCTCCCGATTACCGCTATCTCGCCTATCGCCCCGGTGTTCCGCTGGTGCGAACCGTGATTGCGGCGGGTGTGCCTATCGCCCCCGGCAAGCGTGAGCGATAGGCTCGCCACACTCGCACCCTCACCGGGAAGAAGGTCGCCCATGGCCCGCCGAATCGCGCTCGAGATCGTTCTCATCGTCGGCATGACCGTCGCCATTGCGTGGCTCATTCTCGGCCTGTTTTCGCTCGCGGGTGCGACTGACCCGCTCGGAGCGTTCTTCGATCAAACCCCGCGGGTGCTCTTCGGATTGCTGGGCATCGCGCTCGCCCTGTTTGCCGTGTTCGTCACGATCGGCAGCATCGTTCTGCGTCGCCGGCCGCGTCGCGCGCGCGTGGTGAGCCACCTGATTTCTCTCGTCGTGGCGATCGTCATCAACGTGGCGCTTCTTGCCCTCGTGAGCGTGCTGGCAAGCGGTGGCGGGGCCGATTCGTGGGGGATGCTCGTCGTCACCATTGCCGGAGCAGCGGGCGCCACCCTGCTCACGGCCGGTGTCACGGCTGTTCTCCTCGTGGAACTCGCGATTTTGCGGCCTCAGGCGGCGGCATCAGCGCCCGTCACGACCGAAAACAGCCCTGCGTAGACCAGTTTTGGGCTTCTTCGGCGTGTCGCGTGCTGCGCGACACGCCCGGGTTGCACGCGTGTGTGCCGTGTGGCAGACTCTTCTAGTTCCACACGCCGTGCTTTCGCGCGGCTCACTGCCAGGCAGTGCATAGGACGAGCACCGCACATCCTCTCTCGCGAGGGGTCGTGACAGTCGCGATGAGCCTAGGCCGCAGGCAGAAGAACACAGCTTAAACCCACTCCGATCGGCACAGGGGTATCCCTGTGCCTGTTCGTGTGCGTCTCCCGCGAGGGCGACACGCCCGAGCGCGGGGGTCGGTCGGTGCCGTTGAGTCAGCGCCGTTCGTTTGACAGAAGAACAGTGGTGCGACAGCGATTGCGCTCCGCGTGAGGTGTGCCCTGATGGGCGCATCACGTCCAAGAAGGAAGAGAGTTGAGCATGGCGGGACAGAAGATCCGCATCCGACTTAAGTCGTATGACCACGCAGGTCTCGACGCATCGGCGCGCAAGATCGTCGACACGGTCACCCGTGCAGGCGCCACTGTGGTGGGCCCCGTGCCGCTGCCGACGGAGAAGAACGTCATCGCCGTCATCCGGTCGCCCCACAAGTACAAAGACAGCCGCGAGCACTTCGAAAAGCGCACGCACAAGCGTCTCATCGACATCATCGATCCGACGCCGAAGGCGGTCGACTCGCTCATGCGCCTCGACCTTCCCGCCGACGTCAACATCGAGATCAAGCTCTAAGGAACCCCGACATGTCTGCAACCAAGACGACCAAGGGTCTGCTGGGCACGAAGCTCGGCATGACGCAGGTGTGGGACGCGAACAACAAGCTCGTTCCCGTCACCGTCGTAGAGATCTCGCCCAACGTGGTGACGCAGGTGCGCACCCCCGAGGTCGACGGCTACTCAGCCGTTCAGATCGCCTACGGTGCCATCGACCCGCGCAAGGTCACCAAGCCGCTCAGCGGCCACTTTGAGAAGGCTGGCAGCACGCCGCGCCGTCACCTCACTGAGGTGCGCACGGCTGACGCCTCGCAGTACACGCCCGGCCAGCTGCTTGCTGTCGACATCTTTGAGGCGGGCCAGCTCGTCGACGTCGTCGGCACGAGCAAGGGCAAGGGCTTCGCGGGTGTCATGAAGCGCCACAACTTCAAGGGCGTCTCGGCCTCGCACGGTTCGCACCGCAACCACCGCAAGCCCGGCTCGATCGGCGCCTCGTCGACCCCCAGCCGCGTCTTCAAGGGCATGCGCATGGCGGGCCGTATGGGTGGCGACCGCGTGACGGTCATGAACCTGCTCGTCCACTCTGTCGACCTCGAGAAGGGTCTGCTGCTCATCAAGGGCGCGGTTCCCGGTGCTCGTGGCCGTCTCGTTTTCGTTCGCAACGCCGTGAAGGGAGCGTAATTGCCATGGCAACCTCGCTCGACGTAATCGACGCCGCCGGCAAGAAGACCGGTTCGGTCGACCTGCCCGCCGCTGTATTCGACGTCTCCACCAACGTTCCGCTGCTGCACCAGGTCGTTGTGGCCCAGCTCGCGGCTGCCCGCCAGGGAACTCACTCGACCAAGGGTCGTGGCGAGGTTTCGGGCTCGGGCGTCAAGCCGTTCAAGCAAAAGGGCACCGGCCGTAGCCGCCAGGGTTCCGTGCGTGCTCCCGAGCACCGCGGCGGCGGCATCGTGCACGGCCCGACTCCGCGCAACTACGCGCAGCGCACCCCCAAGAAGATGATTGCCGCCGCCCTGCTGGGCGCGCTGAGCGACCGCGCTCGGGGCGAGCGTCTGCACGTTGTTGAGGGCTTCGGCTCGGACGTGCCCTCGACCAAGGCTGCTGCCGCCGTTCTCGCCCAGCTCACGACGGGCCGCAAGGTTCTCGTCGTGATCGAGCGCGAAGACGAACTCAACCGCAAGAGCGTGCGCAACCTCAAGAACCTGCACGTCATCAGCCCCGACCAGCTCAACGCTTATGACGTGCTGGTCAGCGACGATGTCGTGTTCACGAAGGGCGCCTACAGCGCTTTCGTGGCCGCGAAGACGAAGAAAGAAGAGGCCGGCGCATGAGCATCCACGCTGTCGCTCAGAACAAAGACCCGCGCGACATCATCATCGCGCCCGTCGTGAGCGAAAAGAGCTACGCGCTCATCGATGACGGCAAGTACACGTTCCTCGTTGACCCGCGCGCGAACAAGACCGAGATCAAGCTCGCTATCGAGAAGATCTTCTCCGTCAAGGTCGCCACGGTGAACACGCTGAACCGCACGGGCAAGACCCGCCGCACCCGCTTCGGCACCGGCAAGCGCAAAGACACCAAGCGCGCGATTGTCA
>JBJOPU010000011.1:0-14294 GCA_046050505.1 Actinomycetota bacterium | reverse complement strand
GTGACCATTGGTGGCCAGAAGATGTCGAAGTCGCTGGGAAACTCGGTGTTCGCGGCTGACTTGCTCGCGAGCCACCGCCCCGCAGTTGTGCGCTATTGGCTCGGCTCGGCGCACTACCGCTCGAGCGTCGACTACACGCCGAACTCGCTCGACGAGGCGCAAGCCGCGCTCGACCGCATTGAGGGCTTTCTGGCCCGCGCATCCCGCCGCATTGCCGACACCCGATTCGCCGACGACGCCGCAGAACTGCCCGCCGAGTTCGCCGCCGCGATGGACGACGACCTTGCCGTGCCGCAGGCGCTCGCCGTCTTGCACGATCGGGTTCGCCTCGGAAACGCTGCCCTCGATGCCGACGACCCCGTGGCCGCCGCGCGCGCCCACGCTGAAGTGTCGCTCATGGTAAGCGTGCTGGGCTTCGATGCGCCCGATGCGGATGCTCGCGCCGACGACCGCGCCCACCACGCTCTCTCAACTCTGGTCGACCGGCTCATCGCCGAACGCCGCGAGGCGCGCGAGGCGCGCGACTTCGCTACGGCCGACCGCATTCGTGACGACCTCGCGGCCGCGGGCATCGTGCTCGAAGATTCACCGACCGCAACTGACTGGAGTATCGATGGCTAAGCCTGGGCGCCCTGGCGCAAGCAACAAGAAGAAGGGCCCCACCGTTGGTTCTGGCGGTCAGGGTCGGCAAGCTCTCGAAGGCCGCGGCCCTACGCCGAAGGCCGAAGACCGCAGCTGGCACCCCGCCGGTAAGCGCAAGGCCGCTCAAGAGCGCCTTGCCGCGGCCAAGACACGAGCGGGAGGCGGCAACGGCGGCGGGCAGCAGTCGAACCGCTCGCGCGCGCCGAAGAAGAGCGCCGACATCGAGGTCGTGAGTGGCCGCAACTCGGTGCTCGAGGCGTTGCGCGCCAAGATTCCGGCGAGCACGCTGTACATCGCGTCGCGCATCGAGATGGATGATCGCGTCAAGGAGGCGCTGTCGCTCGCGACGAAGCGCGGTATTCCCGTGCTCGAAGTCATGCGTCCTGAACTCGACCGCATGACGGGTGAGAACTCGGTCAATCAGGGCATCGCGATCAGCGTGCCGGCGTATGAATACGCGCACCCGATGGATCTCATTACGCGCGCGGTCGATCGCGGACACACGCCGCTGCTCGTGGCACTCGACGGTGTGACCGACCCGCGCAACCTCGGGGCGATCATCCGCTCGACCGCCGCGTTCGGCGGCCACGGCGTGATCGTTCCGCAGCGTCGCTCGGTGGGCGTCACGGCCGCGGCCTGGAAGACCTCGGCGGGCGCCGCGGCGCGCACTCCCGTGGCGATGGCCGCGAACCTCACGCAGACGCTCAAGGCGATGAAGGCCGAGGGCGTGTTCGTGCTGGGTCTTGACGGCGATGGCGACATGTCGTTGCCGAAGCTCGAGCTGGCCGACCGACCGCTCGTGATCGTCGTCGGCAGCGAGGGCAAAGGCTTGTCCCGCCTCGTGACCGAGACGTGCGATGCGATCGTCTCGATCCCGATCTCGTCGGCCACAGAATCGCTCAACGCGGGCATTGCGGCGAGCGTCGCGCTCTACGAGGTGGCGCGGAGGCGCGCGGCCCTGTAGCCGCTCCCGCTTTTGCTGTGTAGCTGGGCTTGACGGCCCGGCGTCACTGTCGATGGTCGAACATCGCAGATCATTAGGGGCCGAAAGGCTGCGAATGAGCGCTCGTATAGGCTCGGAATGGCCTCGGCCGTTCAGTCAGGCTGTGCATCGACCGTCGGTCGTCGTCGTGAGAGAAAGGCGCTGCTGGTGCAACTTGATGTCGGCACTGAGCTCAGACGGGTCCGCGAGTCGCAAAAGCTCAGTTTGCGGTCGGTGGCGGGCGCTGTGGGTGTTTCGGCGAGTCTGCTTTCGCAGGTCGAAACCGGGAAGACCCAGCCGTCGGTCGGCACCCTGTTCGCGCTTGTGCACCACCTGGGCATGTCGCTCGATGGCCTAATGGCGCCGTCCACGCGTGATTCAGTGCTCGCCGCAAGAGGAACAATGCGGTCTCGAGATAACGCACCGCATCGTCCAACAGGGCAACCCGCACGGTCGGTCGTACAGCGTCGCGAAGACAATCCAAAGATTGAGCTGCAGAACGGCGTTCGATGGGAGCGCCTCGCGGCCCACGACGCCACCAAGGTCGACCCACTCATTGTCACCTACGCACCCGGTGCATCATCGTCAGCCGACGGCAAGATGATGCGTCATGAATCCGTTGAATACGGCGTCGTACTCGAGGGCCAGTTCACCCTTCGCGTGGACTTCGATACGTACACGCTCGAGCCGGGTGACTCGTTTTGCTTTGATGGCACGCGCCCGCATCTCTTTAGCAATCACGGTGACGTGCCTGCGCGCGGAGTCTGGTTTGTGCTCGAGCGCCGTGACCTTTCCTACGAGGTGGTGCACGACCACGACAGCGAGCGCAACCAGGTCGCTCGCCAGTAACGTTCGTGACGCGTATCGAGAACCCGGTGACAATCCTCGCCTGAGGGGTACTGTTCCACGGATTGCAGTTCCAGCCGAGCGGGAGTGTCAATGACGATAGCTATCCGTCGCGAGCCGATCGAGGGTGAGCGCCGCGTTGCGGCCACTCCCGCGGCGGTCGCGCAGTACGTTGCCGCGGGATACGCCGTGAGCGTTGAGAAGGGGGCCGGGGTCGCGGCTGGCTATGCCGATGCGGCGTATGCCGAAGCGGGCGCGACACTCGTGGCGAGCATCCCGCTCACGAAGGTGGACGTGCTCGTGCACGTGCGCCCGCTCGATGCGGCCACCATCGGGGCTCTTCCGAAGGGTGCCGTCACGATTGGCTTTGCGTCGCCCGCGAGCGAACTCGACGGCGTCGCGGCGCTCGCTGCTCGAGGCGTCACGGCGTTCTCGCTCGAACTCATTCCGCGCATCTCGCGCGCGCAATCGATGGATGCCCTCACCTCGCAAGCACTCGTGGCGGGGTACCGCTGCGTGCTTGAGGGCGCCATGCGCTTTCCGCGCTTCTTGCCCCTCTTCATGACGGCCGCCGGAACCATCCCTCCGGCACGCGTGCTCGTGCTCGGCGCGGGCGTTGCTGGCCTACAGGCCATCGCCACGGCCAAGCGCCTGGGCGCCAAGGTCTCGGCCTACGACGTGCGCTCGGCCTCGGCCGACGAGGTGCAGTCGATGGGCGGCACGTTCATTCACCTCGACCTCGATGCGGCGGCGGATGCTGCGGGCGGGTACGCGAAAGAACTCGCGGCCGATCGCGCCGACCGTCAGCGCGAGTTGCTCGCGCCGTACGTGGCCGACGCGGACCTCATCGTCACGACCGCGGCCATTCCCGGCCGCCCGGCTCCGCGCCTCGTGACGCAGAAGATGGTGCAGGGTATGGCGCCCGGGTCGATCATCGTCGACCTCGCCGCCGAGACGGGCGGCAACGTCGAAGGCGCCGTGGCGGGCGTTGACGTGACCGTGCCAGTGACGGGCGGGCACGTGACGATCGTGGGCATGAAGGATGCCGCGTCAACGATGCCCTTCGACGCCTCCCGCCTTCTCGGCCAGAACATCGCCAACCTCGTCGCCCTCATGACGCGCGACGGGGCGCTCGTTCCCGACTTCGACGACGAGGTCGTCGCGGGCGCGTGCCTCACTCACGACGGGGCGGTGCGGCACGAGCCGACCGCCACCGCCATCGCCGACCGAAAGGGCGCGAAGTAATGGATGCCATCACGCTGCTCACGTTTTTCGTGCTCGCGGTGTTCGTCGGCTTCGAGGTCGTCTCGAAGGTCTCGAGCACGCTGCACACGCCGCTCATGTCGGGAGCAAACGCCATCCACGGCATCATCCTCGTCGGAGCCGTGATCGTCGCGGGTCAGGCCGAGAGCATCCCGGTGCTCGTCGTGGCGCTCATCGCCGTGCTGCTCGCGACCGTCAACCTCGTGGGCGGATTCGTTGTGACCGACCGCATGCTCGAGATGTTCGGCGGCCGACGAGCGCCGGGCGCAGCCGCGACGAAAGAAGGCGCGAAGTGAACATCCTGAGCCCTGAACTCACCGCGGTTCTCTACCTCGTCGCGGCCGTTTGCTTCATCCTCGCCCTCAAGGGACTGAGCTCGCCCAAGTCGGCTCGACGCGGCAACCTCATTGGCGCGTTTGGCGCGCTGCTCGCGATGGTTGTCGTGTTTCTCTCGACCGAACTCGACAACATCCTGCTCATTCTGGGGGTTATCGCTCTCGGTACGGTCATCGCCGTTCCGGCCTCGCGGCTCGTCAAGATGACGCAAATGCCGCAGCTCGTCGCGCTCTTCAACGGCGTCGGCGGTGGCGCGGCGGCTCTCGTCGCGCTGCTCGAACTCACCCACGTTGACGGACTCGGCAGCCTCATCGCGGTCGCCTTCACGGTGCTCGTTGGCGCGGTGTCGTTCGCGGGCTCGGCCATCACGTTCGCCAAGCTGCAAGAGCTCATGCCCACGCGGCCCATCGTGTTTCCGGGCGCTCCGGTCGTGATCTCGCTCGTGGCGCTGGGCTCTCTCGCGAGCGCCGTGTGGCTCGTACTCTCGGGCGACCCGCTCGCGGCCTACGTGCTGCTCGCGCTGGGCACGGCGCTCGGCGTGCTCGTTGTGCTGCCGGTCGGTGGCGCCGACGTGCCCATCGTGATCTCGTTGCTCAACGCGTTCACGGGTCTCACCGTGGCCGCGTCGGGTCTCGTGCTCGGCAACACGCTGCTGCTGGTCGCGGGCACCCTCGTGGGAGCATCCGGCACCATTCTCACGCGCGCCATGGCCTCGGCCATGGGCCGCAGCGTTGTGGGCATCTTGTTTGGCGCTTTCCGTGGCGGCTCGACCGCGGGCTCGACGGCCGTGAGCGATCGGCCGGTGCGCAGCTCGAGCGCCGAAGATGTGGCGATTCTGCTGGGTTACGCGCAGCGCGTGATCGTGGTTCCGGGATACGGACTCGCGGTCGCGCAGGCGCAGCACACCATGGCCGAACTCGCGACGACCCTCGAGGCCAAGGGCATCGAGGTCGTCTTTGGTATTCACCCCGTGGCCGGTCGCATGCCCGGCCACATGAACGTGCTGCTCGCCGAAGCGAACGTGCCCTACGAGGTGCTCGCTGAGATGGACGAGGTCAATCCGCAGTTCAAGAATTGCGATGTGGCGCTGGTAGTGGGTGCCAACGATGTCGTCAACCCGGCGGCCAAGACGAGCCCCGGCTCGCCCATTTACGGCATGCCGATTCTCGACGTGGCGTCGGCTCGCCAAGTGGTCTTTCTCAAGCGATCGATGCGCCCGGGCTTCGCGGGCATCGAGAACGACCTCTTGTTTGAACCGCAAACCACGCTGCTCTTCGGCGACGCAAAAGACTCGCTCACCAAGGTGCTGACGGCCGTCAAGAATCTTTAGCGGCCAAGGCCGGGCTAAACCTTGTCGCGCCAGCTACCGGTGGGCAGGTCATCGCCCTCGACGATCTCAATCTCGCTCGTGTCGAGCGGCGGTAGGGAGATCGTTTCGGTCGGCGGGGCGATCATCGTTGCTTCGTCGCGCCGGTGCCGCAGCACGGTGTCAATGTACGAGCTGAGCGCTTCGGCGAGCGGAATCGCCCGGCCCTCGTCTTGCGAGCGATACCAGCGGTGCTCGAGCAACTGGTGGAACATCTCGGGCGTCTCGAGCTTGCCGCGCAGGTCTTTCGGAATCGCGCGCACGACGGGTTCAAACACGCGCACGAGCCACTCGTGGGCGACGACCTCTTCGTCTGCTTCCCGATCGGGGTAGTTGGATGCCGCATACGAATCGAGGTCGTTGAGCAGGCGGCGGGCCTGGTTCTCTTCGGCATCGATGCCGGTCAGGCGAAGCAGGCGGCGCGTGTGGTGGCCCGCATCCACAACCTTCGGTCGGATGCGCACTTCGGTGCTGTCTCCATCGGTCGTAATCGACAACTCTTCGATGTCGAAGCCGAGGGTGTTGAGGCGCTCCACACGCTGGTTGATGCGCCAGCGCTCTGAGCGGTCGAACGACTCCCAACCGGTCAATTCTTTCCACAGCGAGCGGTAGGCGTCGATGATTCCGTTGCTCGTTTCGATCGCGTCGACGCTTTCGTCGAGCCGCCCACCGGCCTCGAGGTCGAGAAGCTCACCGGCAATGTTGACGCGCGCGATCTCAAGATCATTCTCGCGCTGGCCGTTCGAGAGTCCACCCTCATACAACTGTCCGGTTTCGGCGTCGACGAGGTAGGCGGCGAACGCCCCCGCGTCGCGACGGAAGAGGGTGTTCGAGAGCGAAACGTCGCCCCAGAAGAAGCCGATGATGTGGAGGCGCACGAGCAGCAGGGCCAAAGCATCCACGAGGCGCGTTGCGGTGTCGGGGCGAAGTGTCTGCGAGTAGAGCGCGCGGTAGGGGAGCGAAAAGCGCAGATGGCGCGTGACCAGCACCGGCATGAGGTGCTCGCCGTCGGCGCTCACCCGCCCCGTGATGACGGCCACGGGCTCCACACACGGGATGTCGAGCCGCTGCAGGGTGCGCAGCATGTCGTACTCGCGGCGGGCCATTTCTTCTGTGGTTTCCTTCACCGCGACGACGAAGTCGGTCATGTGCACGAAGCGCACGAGGTGACGAGAGATGCCCTTGGGCAGCGAGGCGATGGAGTCGTCGGGCCACAGTTCGAGAGGCAAGTGCCACGGCAAATCGAGCAGGGCGGGGTCGGTTACGGCCGAGGTGATCGAGAGCGAGGCGCTCATGCTGCGGGCTCCTGTTGCCGGTTCGGGGGAGGGGAGAGAGAAAACGACGAGGGCGGGTGCGCTTCGTCAGCACTCCCGCCCTCACCGGTGGATGTCATCGCGAACTAGCTCGCGATGCGCTCCTTGTTCAGGCGCAGACCCGACGCCGTGTCAAACACGTGAACGTGCTTGGGCTCGGGGGTGATGTAGACGGTCTCGCCGCTGTGCGGGTGAACGCGACCGTCGACGCGCGCGACGATGTCGACACGCTGGCCGGCAACCGCGGTGTGACCGTAGAGGTAGCCGTCGGCGCCGAGCTCTTCGACGATGTCGACGGTGACCGGCAGGCCTTCGCCCGAGGTCTTGACGATCATGTCTTCAGGGCGAACACCGACCGTGACGATCTTCTCGCTCGTCGACGACAACACGTCGCGAGACACCGGGGCGATGGTCGAGCCGAACGTGACTCCACCGTCAGCAACCTCAGCGGGGAACAGGTTCATGGCGGGTGAGCCAATGAAGCCGGCGACGAAGACGTTGTTCGGCGTCTCGTAGAGGTCACGCGGCGTGCCCACCTGCTGCAGCACACCACCCTTGAGAACAGCGATGCGGTCACCCATCGTCAGGGCCTCGGTCTGGTCGTGCGTGACGTAGACCGTGGTGACTCCGAGGCGGCGCTGGAGCGACGCGATCTGAGTACGAGTCTGTACGCGCAGCTTGGCGTCGAGGTTCGACAGCGGCTCGTCCATGAGGAACACCTGGGGCTGGCGAACGATGGCGCGGCCCATGGCAACGCGCTGACGCTGGCCACCCGAGAGGGCCTTCGGCTTGCGGTCGAGATAGGGCTCGAGGTCGAGCAGACGGGCAGCTTCGAGCACGCGCGTCGCACGCTCGTCTTTGTTGATGCCGGCGATCTTGAGCGCGAAGCCCATGTTCTCGGCAACCGTCATGTGCGGGTACAGCGCGTAGTTCTGGAACACCATCGCGATGTCGCGGTCTTTCGGCGGCACGTCGGTGACGTTGCGTTCGCCGATGAAGATGTTTCCGTCGTTAACCTCTTCGAGGCCCGCAAGCATGCGAAGCGAGGTGGACTTGCCACACCCCGAGGGGCCGACGAGAACGAGGAACTCGCCATCACCCACCGTGAGGTCGAGCGAGTCGACTGCGGGAACGGTCGAACCCGGGTAGAGCCGAGTGGCCTTATCAAAGGTCACAGTTGCCATGTTGATCTTCTCCTTCACCGGCAGGTACGTGCCGGACGATCCTTCGTGAATGGATATGCCGTAAGGCGTGACAGGCGTCGTTGACTGTCGGTCTCAGTATGACACCTCTTGTTATGGCGTGCTCGCTCGGCCTGGACACTTGGCGCGCGCATAGGCGAGGGTCGTACTATCGGGTGAGGGCGCCGAGAGCGCCCTTCACCGTGTCCCGGGGGAATACCCGTCCCCCCGTCGAATGAGGGTTCATGAGCGACTACCGATCCGCGCACGCGCGCCCGTCAAAAAACGAGCGACGTGCAGAAGCGCGAGAGAAGGCGCGACAGCTGCGCGAGCAGCACGAGAAGCGGGAGCGCCGCAACCGAATCCTGCTGCAGGGCGGCGTTGCCCTGGCCGCCGTCGCCATCATTGCGGTCATTGCTCTCGTGTTGGTGAACTCCGTTCGGCCGGCGGGTCCCGGTCCGCGCAACATGGCGAGCGATGGCATTCGCATCGGTGAAGGATTCGTTGCGGTCACTACTCCGGCTCTCGCGGCCGACGCTCGTCCGGTGGTTTCGGAGGCGAATGCAGCGGGCGTCGTGGACATCCAGATCGTTTTGGACTACCTGTGCCCGATCTGTGGTGAGTTCGAGGCCACCAACGGTGAGTTCATCAAGACGCTCGTTGAGTCGGGCGCCGCGACCATTGAGTATCGGCCCATCGCGATCTTGACGAGCCGCTCGGCCGGAACCGAATACTCGCTGCGTGCGGCTAATGCCGCAGCGTGCGTCGCGAACTCGGCACCCGATGCCTACTTCGACTTCAACGAACGGTTGTTTGCCGAGCAGCCTGAAGAAGGCACGCCCGGCCTCGATGACTCTCGTTTGATCGAGATTGCCGCCGCCGCCGGCACCGGATCGAGCGTCATCGAAGACTGCATCACCGAGCGCACCTTTGAGTCATGGGTCAAGGCAGTAACCGACCGCGCACAAACCGGACCTCTTGCCATTCGCGCCGCCGAGGTTGATCGCATCGAGGGCACGCCAACGATCTTTGTGAACGGTCAAAAGTTCGAGTACACCTATCCCTTCGACCAGGGTGAGTTCGCGCAGTTTGTGCTGCAGGCTGCTGGCGACGCGTTTTCGACCAACCCCACCCCAACCCCAACCCCAACCCCGACACCTACACCGACGCCGTAGCGCCGGTAGGCTGAAACTGGGCAATCTGCCCGGCCGGAAACGGCCAATGCCGACTTGGCGCAATTGGTAGCGCACCCGACTTGTAATCGGGCGGTTAGGGGTTCAAGTCCCCTAGTCGGCTCTCTGTCGCGACGCGATGCGTCGCGGGGTTCACGTCCCGCAGTCGGCTCTCGACCGCTTCCCTACGGTTCACCTGTGCATCGTGCCGCGCCCGCAGTCGGCTCTCTGTCGCGACGCTGCACCTCGCACGTCGTGAGCATTGCCCCACTTCGGGGGACGGTGGGTCGCGAATCGCGGCGTTTCGCGCCCCATCCGTTCGCTTTGCGACTATCCGCACTTGGACAGGCGGGTCTCTGGGCATACCTTGAGGCCAGTAGCCGGGGGGCTGCTGAGGCTACCTGTCTGGGGGGAGCTCCACATGCTGCACACCATGTACGCCGCGACCGCGTTGACAATGGTTATGGCGGTTACCTTCCCGTTCATGAACGGCACAGAGGCCGAGAACGCGTCCATCGTCGCGTCCGGCTCGAGCAGCAGCATTCCTCTCATCTCGACCCTTGAATCGTGGGCTGAGTTTCGCGATTCGACCATGCCGATCAGTGTGTACGTGGCGCACCAGGCCGACGAACATGACGACGATGACGAAACCGAGAACGAAGGCAGTTCGCCGGTTGCAGAACCAGGGGCCAACGAGCCCGGTGGTGCAACGCCCGGCCCGACGACCACGGCAACTCCTGACCCCTCGGTGAGCCCGAAGCCGTCCACGACGCCACAACCCTCGGCGACACCTAAGCCGTCGACGACGCCCAAGCCGACCACAACGCCCAAACCGTCGACGACGCCCTCTCCGGCCCCGTCGGCGACGACCCCGCCTCCGCCCGTCACACCGGTCTGTCCCGCGGCGATCAGCGGCTCAACTCCCGGTGCTCCGAGTCGCACATCGCCTCTCGGTGTTGCCGGCACGACCTCGGCAGACTTGCAATCCTTCGCGCAAACGTTCAATGCCATTCGGGTCGCGAACTGCTTGCCTCCCGTGCCGTTCGGCAACATTCGGTACGACTCGTGCATGGAAGATCGCTTGTTCTGGATGGCTGAAGACCCCAGCACGGATCCGATGAGCGCCTGGGGCCACATTGGTTCAGTGCGCAGCGACGGCCTTGCGAGTGTGGGGTGCGACGGAAACTTGGCCGGCGGCTCGGGAAACACCGGGGCGACCGTCGCCCAGAAGTGGTGGGACTCGTCAAGCCACCGTGCGTCGCTCTACAAGCCGACCTACACGAGCAGCACGGCGCGCGTGTGCATCTTGTTCGCGATGACGCATGGTGGCGTGCCCAACGAGCCATACTCGTTCACTCGGGCGGCCGCACGATGGGTCAACTGCTAGGCATCGACCACGTACCAATCGGTAGGGTGGCAGAACCGGTCGCCACGGCGGCGACCGAGAGGAGCCGCTCGTGAGCACTGCACTGCGTTGGGGCATTCTTGCCACCGGACACATCGCCCGAAGCTTCGTTCGCGACCTCCTCGATTCGGATTTCACGGTCACGGCGGTCGGGTCACGCGCCCCCGCAGCGGCAGAAGCGTTCGCGGCCGAGTTCGGCATCCCGAACCCGCACGGCAGTTACGAACAACTCGTGGCCGACCCCGAGGTCGACGTCATTTACGTAGCGACCCCGCATCCCCAGCACGTCGAGGCCGCGCTCTTGGCAATCGACGCCGGAAAGCACGTGTTGATCGAGAAGCCGTTCACGATCACGCGAGCGGATGCGCAGCGAATCGCTGACCGCGCGGCCGAACGCGGCGTCGTCGCCATGGAAGCGATGTGGACGAGGTTCTTGCCCCACATGGTGCACCTGCGCGCGCTGCTCGCATCCGGTGCCATCGGCGAGGTGCGCACGGTCATGGCCGATCACACCCAGTCGCTGCCGACCGACCCAGAGCACCGACTCCAGAATCCGCACCTGGGGGGAGGGGCTCTTCTTGACCTGGGCATTTACCCGGTGTCGTTCGCGGTCGATGTGCTCGGATTGCCGTCGTCGATCGTTGCCCACGCTGCCATGACCGCGACGGGCGTCGACCGCCAAACCGCCATGATCTTCAGCTACGACGATGGCCGTCAGGCGGTGCTCCACTGCGCGCTCGACGCCGCAGGCTCGAACCGTGCGGTCGTGCTGGGTACGACCGGCGCGATCGAGCTCGATCGGGTCTGGTACACGCCGACGACCGTGACGAGATACGACCGCGAGTGGAACATCGTTGAGCGGTTCGAGTCGGAGGTGTCGACCCGCGGCATGCAATTTCAGGCCGCTGAACTCGAAGCCCGCGTTGCGGGAGCGACCCCTAGCTCTCTCCCGATCGACGAGTCGGTGGCAATCATGGGCGTGCTCGATGAGGTGCGGTCGCTCATTGGGCTCCGCTATCCCGGCGAATAGCCCTCGAACCCTCTCGGTATCATGACCCCATGACGCACCCAGAGCAGCCGTTGAGTCGACGCGCATTGCGCGACGCAGAATCGGCGAAGGGTCGCTCGCGTTCGACGGCGACGGATGCTGGCTCAGGCTCGACAGAGTCACCCGCCGAACCGCGCGGTGTCGGGGCCTTCATCGCGCGCCACCCGCGCGCTGTTCTGACCACCGCACTCTCGGTCGCCTTCGTTCTCGTGGCAAGCGGTGCCTTGTTTGCCGGAGTCTCCGTGGGCTCGGCCAATGCGAACGCCCCCGAAGCTGTGGTGACCGCGACCCCGACCCCCGATCCCCGTGAGCTGCCGGGATCGATCGCCGCTCCGAGTCGATTGCGAACGTGTTCGATCGATGCTCTCGCTCGCGACGAACGCCTCACGACCTTGTTCGGTTCGGTGATCAACGCGACGACGGGCGAGGTGCTCTTCGATCGCCAAGCGGCTGTTCCCGCGCGCACGGCCAGTGTGTTGAAGGTGCTCACGGCCGCGGTGGCATTGTCGGCTCTGGGCCCGGAATACCGACTGACGACGCGTGTGGTTCCCGGGTCCACTCCGGGCACCGTCGTGCTAGTCGGCGGCGGAGATGCGACCTTGAGCCGTCTTCCGGCTGGCCAAGAGAGCGTGTATCGCGGCGCTCCCAAGCTCTCTGATCTCGCGGCACAAACGGTTGCTGCGTACGCCGCCGCGAATCCTGATGCCCCGGGAATCACCGAGGTGATTCTTGACTCCAACTACTGGAGCATCTCCGACAAGTGGGACACCTCGTGGGCTCGCAGTGAGCAGACCATCGGCTACCACTCGGAGGTCACCGCCTTGCAGGTCGATGGAGACCGGCAAGACCCGCGACAGCTCACGAGCCCGCGGTCGACCGACCCTGTTGCGCGAGCAGGAGCGGCTTTTGCCGCTGCACTCGCGGCCGCCGGCAACCCCGCGGGTGAGCCCACGTGGAGCATCGGGTCAGCCGTGAGCACCACCGTGCTTGCGCAGGTTCAGTCGCAGCCGGTCAAGACGCTGATTTCGCAAATGCTTCCGAACAGCGACAACACCCTGGCCGAGATGCTCGCCCGGGTGTCTTCGAAGGTGATTGGACTCAACGGCTCTGCTGCCTCGCTCACCCAAACGTTCACGGGCGTGCTCAACGTGTATGGGGTGCCGACGGCGGGCCTCAGCATCCGCGACGGATCCGGACTCAGTGAACTCAACGCGGTGCCCGCTCAGTATGTGGCGCAGCTGTTCGCTGTGATCAATGGCGCTGGCCAAAATCTTGAACTCATCACCGGAGCACTGCCCGTGGCCGGAGTCAGCGGCAGTCTCTCGGGTCGCTTCACGGGCGCGAACGCCGTCGCTCGAGGTCAGGTCTTCGCCAAGACCGGGTGGATTGACAGCTCGTACTCGCTGGCGGGCATCGTGCGCGCCGCCGATGGCTCGGTGGTGACATTCGCGTTCTACGCCATTCGCGATGGCATCGGTTCCAACGCAAAAGAAGCGCTCGACACCCTGACAACAGGTGTGTTCACGTGCGGCGACAATCTTTCGAACAACTGACGGTTTCGGCATCGGAGGCAGCAATGACGCGAGCACTCGTGATCATCGACGTGCAGAACGACTTCATCGAGGGGGGTGCCCTCGGAGTGGACGGGGGCGCGGCCGTAGCTGCTGCCATCACCGAACACATGCGCGAGCATCCCGAGGACTATGCGGTCGTGATCGCCTCGCGCGACTGGCACGATCCTGATAACGACAATGGCGGGCACTTCGCGGCACACGGAAATCCCGACTTCGTCTCGACGTGGCCCCCACATTGCATGGCGGGAACGGAAGGCGCCGAGTACCACTCCGCGATCGACACGGGCCTCATCGACATTCATGTGCGCAAGGGCCAGGGTGTGCCTGCCTACTCGATCTTCGAGGGCACGACCGATGACGGTCGCACAATCGTCGCGGCTCTCGATGAGCTGGGCGTGACCGATGTTGACGTCGTCGGCATCGCCACCGACTACTGCGTTCGCGCGTCGGCTCTGGCTGCTCTCGCCGCCGGTCGCCGTGTGCGGGTGTTGACGCACCTTGTTGCGGGGGTTGCTCCCGCGTCAAGCGCCGCCGCTCTCGACGAACTCGCGGAGGCGGGCGCCGCGCTCGTCGGACCAGAGTAGGGCGGATTACACCAGCAACTGGTGCTTCGCCAGGTCGCGGTAGAGCGGCGTCGACGCGATCAGTTCGCTGTGGGTGCCGACCCCCACGACGGTGCCGTGGTCGAGTACGACGATCTGGTCGCTGTCGACAACCGTGGAGAGCCGGTGGGCGATCACGATGAGCGTGCGGTTCTCCGCGACAGCGTCGATTGCCTCACGCATCCGCTGCTCGTTGAGGCCGTCGAGCGATGACGTCGATTCGTCGAGCAGCAAGATGGGGGGAGCAGCCAGCAGCGCGCGCGCAATCGCGAGGCGCTGGCGCTCGCCGCCCGACAGCATGACGCCGTCTTCGCCGACTTGGGCATCCAGACCCCGCTCATCACGCTCGAGCACGTCGGTGAGGTTGACGGCACGCAGCACCGCGATGCACTCGTCGTCGGTCGCCTCGGGAGTCGACAGACGAAGGTTCTCGCCGATCGTTCCGGCGAGCACGGGGGCGTCTTGTTCGACATAGCCAATCTGCGCGCGCAGGTCAGTGCGGGCGAGCGCTCGAATGTCGACCCCGCCCAGTCGTACGACGCCGCCGGTTGGGTCGTAGAAGCG
>JBJOPU010000010.1:0-14430 GCA_046050505.1 Actinomycetota bacterium | reverse complement strand
ATGGGCATCGTGTTGCAGCCCGACGCGCGCGCCCCCTACCTTCTCGACCTGCAAGGCAAGAAGTTCTACTCGACCGACGACCTCACTGACTTTCCGACCCACCCCGTGCACGTGGGAGTTCAGACCTACGTGGTCTCGGCGGACGACGTGTTGCCTCCTGGGCCAGGCCGCAATCTCGAGTTGCTGCTCTGGAACGTGGGGCGGAGCTCGTTCCATGGCGGACTCGCGCCCTGGTTGTCGCCCACTGCTCCCTATCGACTGACGGCCTGGCCCGACTTCACCGGGGTTTTTCACACGACGTTCCACTTGCGACTCACGGCTCACCTTGCCAACCATGTGTCGACGGTCAACGAGCTCGTGGATCTCTTTCCGGCAGATGCTGATGCTGTTCCCGGCGCGATGAACGCCTTCAGTCTCTTGGGAATCTTGGAGAGCATGCCTTCGCAGCCTGCCGCCGAGCCGGTAGCCGACCAGCGTGAGGCAAGTGAGCCGGTGCGCGCAACCGGTGGTCTGTGGAGTCGGCTTCGCGATCGGTGGGGCTTCTAGGCATGGCAGAACACGTCGTCCTGTTCACAGGACCGATGGGCGCCGGCAAGACCGCGGCGATTCAAAGCCTCAGCGACATCGATCCGGTGCGCACTGAAGCCGCGAACACTGATCGAGTGACCGCTGATAAGCCGACCACGACCGTGGCTCTCGACTACGGCGAGATCACCATTGGCCCTGACGAGAAGGTGCGTCTGTACGGCATCCCGGGCCAAACGCGTTTCGAGTTCATGTGGAAAGTTCTCATGAAGCGAGCGGTCGGCATGATTTTGCTCGTCAACAACGACAACCCCGACCCCATCGGTCAGATGCTCTACTTCATCGACTATTTTCACGAGCTCTATCAGCGCGGCGGCGCCGTCGTTGCCATCTCGCGTTCCGATGTGGGGTCGGGCCCCAGCCGCGAAGACTATTACGCTGCACTTGCCGCGGCGCGCCCCGGTTTATCGATTCCGATTTTCTCGGTGGATGCTCGAAGCCCCGAGCAAATGAAGATCGCACTCTTCTCGCTCATCCTGAACATTGAAAGTCGTGCGGCGCTGCCCACTGGCTACGAGGGATCCCGTCGATGACCACTGCACTCCACCACAACGAAGTCGTTATTGCCCGCGGCGGCGCTCTTCTCGCCGACCTCGACTCGATTTGCACGTCGTTTCTCTACGCCGTTCTCGTCACCGACGACGGTTTTGAGGTGGCGAGCGTCTCGGGCTCAGAGCACGAGCGCTTGGCCAGCATGGTGAGCTCGTTGCAAGCGCTCGCCGAGGGTGTTGCCGAAGAACTCAAGATCGGTACGTCGGAGTACGTTGTGCTCGCGACCGAAGACGGGCACGTGATTCAGTTGCGCATTCCCCGCCAGCAACTGGTGTTGTCGGCCGTCTTCAACAAGTCCGAGACGTTGGGCAAAGTGCTCTCGGCATCCAAGAGCACGGCCGAGCAAATCGCAGCGGTTGTCGAGGCGAGCAGTTAAGCACTGACCCCGCAGCAGCGGCACTAATCTGGGAAAACTCGTACTCGTCGGAAGGGCTGTCGTGGCCAACGTAGAAGAAACCCTCAGCGCTCTGACCGACCTGGCCGGCTCGAAGTGGGTCGCCCTCGTCGACAGCCAGTCGGGCATGATCTTGGGTCAGCGCGGAAGCGCGACAGAGATTGAGGTCACGGCTGCCGGCAACACCGAGGTCATGCGAGCCAACCGCACGATGGTGACGTCGCTCGGTATGAGCGACAAGATCGAAGACATCATCATCACCCTGACGGGTCAGTACCACATCATGCGTCCGATCGCCGCGGACCCGTCCATCTTCTTGTACCTGGTGCTCAACCGGGCCAAAGCCAACCTCGCTCTTGCTCGCCAGAAGATTGTGACCTCGGGCGACTCGCTCACGATCTAGGCCGTCCACGCTGGCCCGCACTTTGCGCTGAGGTTCGCCACCCCGTACCATGGGGAGGTTGCGAGTTCTTCGCACACGTATGCCCTGCCGTGAGCTCACACTCATGGCGAGGCGTGCCGACAAGTGATCTTGGGTAGAGCATCCGTTATAGAAGCTCTGCGGTAACCAGAACAGGAGTACACCCATGGCAGCAACCTGCCAGGTGACCGGAGCCGTTCCCGGCTTTGGCCACAACATTTCGCACTCACACCGTCGCACCAAGCGTCGGTTTGATCCGAACATCCAGAAGAAGACGTACTTCGTGCCGTCGCTTCGCCGCAATGTCACGCTGACCCTGTCGGCTAAGGGCATCAAGACGATCGATGCCCGTGGCATCGAAGCCGTCGTGAAAGACCTGCTCGCACGTGGGGAGAAGATCTAGTGGCTAAGCAACAAGACGTCCGTCCGATCATCAAGCTCAAGTCGACCGCCGGTACCGGGTACACCTACGTGACCCGCAAGAACCGTCGTAACGACCCCGACCGCCTCGTGCTCAAGAAGTACGACCCGGTTATCCGCAAGCACGTCGAATTCCGCGAGGAGCGCTAAGTCATGGCGAAGAAAAGCAAGATCGCGCGCAACGAGCAGCGCAAGGTTGTCGTGGAGCGGTACGCCGCGAAGCGTCTCGAACTCAAGAAGGCCCTCGTCGACCCGAACGGCACCGACGAGTCGCGTGAGGCTGCCCGTAAGGGTCTCCAGAAGCTCCCCCGCAACGCCTCGCCCGTGCGCGTGCGTTCGCGTGACGCCGTCGACGGCCGCCCTCGCGGTGTGCTGACGAAGTTCGGTATCTCGCGTGTGCGGTTCCGCGACATGGCGCACCGCGGCGAGCTGCCCGGTATCACCAAGTCGAGCTGGTAAAACGCAGCACGTCAGTCTCTCGAGGAGGGGGCATTCCGTGAGGGATGCCCCCTCCTCCTGTGTGTGCGGGTAATCACCACTTGCGGCGCACCGGGCCGACTTGCCCGGAAACACGCGGAAGTGCTGGTACCGTCGAGGCGGTTCGCGGTCAGATCACGACTACGAATCGTCCCACCAACGTTGAGGTCCGAGGAGGACACCATGAACCGTTCCGAGCTTGTCGCGGCGATCGCCGCTGAGTCGGGCCTGAGCCAGGCTGATGTGAACCGCGCTGTCGACGCCCTTTTCTCGGTTGTCTCCGTCGCCGTCAAGGGCGGCACGAAGGTTGCTATCCCGGGTTGGATCTCGTTCGAGCGCACGCACCGCGAGGCCCGCACGGGTCGTAACCCGCAGACCGGCGAGGCCATCCAGATCGCCGCGTCGTACGGCATCAAAGTCAGCGCCGGCACCAAGCTGAAGGCTGCTGCCAAGTAGGTCAGCACCCTCCAGCACCACGGTCGATGGGCGGCTTCCCCACTACGGGGAGGCCGCCCATCGTGGGTTTCGGGGCCGCTCTCGGCGACCTCACCGAGCGCCTGCACAGCGGCGTCGCCTAGCCTGGTGGCGTGACTGTTCTGGCTCCCCGCGTTCGCACGACGGCCGTGCCGTGGGGTGTGCTCGGGGTGACCGCTCTGGTTGTCGGTGCTTTCATCGCGGTGCTCGTTGGACTCGTGTTCGGCGGAGGAGCCGATGCCGCGCTCATAGCCGATCCCGGCGCGGCGGTTCGCTACGGCCTGCCCATTGCGAAGCTGGCGGCAACCCTCGGTGCGGCGGGCGCGATCGGTGGCCTCATGCTGGCGTTGCTGGCGCTGTCGCCCGAGCATCCTGAACACGGCCGTGCTCTCGACGTGGCGGCGGCATCGGCCGCCGTGTGGACGGTTTCGGCGGCGGCGTCAGCGTTTTTCACCTTCCTCGCCGCGTATCTCGAGCCCGTGACGATCGACGATCGCTTTGGTCGGCTCATTGCGGGGTTCTTGACCTCCACCGAGCTTGGCCAAGCGTGGCTCACGACGATTGTGATGGCCGCTGTCGTCACCGTGTTGTGCTTTGCGGTTCGCAGCCCCGCGGTGCTCGCGGGGGTCGCGGTTGTCGCCGTTGCCGCTTTGTGGCCCGTCGCGCAGACCGGGCACGCGGGTGGCACCGCCGATCACGATGCGGCGGTGACCGCCGTATACCTGCACAGCGTTTTCGCTGCGATGTGGGTTGGTGGCCTGCTGACGATTCTGGTGACTCGGCAGGCGCTCGCCGCCCGGTTGCCCGTTGTTCTTACGCGGTACTCAACAATCGCGCTCGTCGCTTTCGTGGTCGTCGCCATCTCGGGACTGGTGAGCGCACAGGTGCGCATCGGAACGCTCGACGCTCTGGGCAGCCCCTACGGTCTGATCGTGGTCGCCAAGGTCGGTGCGCTCATTGGATTGGGGGCTTTCGGCGCCGCCTACCGGCGGCGACTGATCGGAAACCTCGAGCGCGACCACCGTCGCCAGTCGACCTTCTGGCTTATCGTGACGGCCGAACTTGCCCTGATGGGTGTGGCTTCGGGCCTCGCCACGGCCCTCGCTCGCACCTCAACCCCGGTTCCGCAGATTCCCGTTGACCAGCTAGCGAATCCCACACCAGCCGAGATCCTCACCGGCTCGCCCCTTCCCCCCGCCTTCGAGGCCTGGCGCCTCGCGACCGAGTGGGACCTCAATCTGCTGTGGGCACTGCTCGCGGGCTTCGGCGCGTTCTTCTATGTGGCGGGCGTTGTGCGCATGCATCGGCGCGGGGACCCCTGGCCCGTGCATCGCACGATCCTGTGGACGCTCGGCATGGTTTTGCTTGTGCTCGTGACGAGCAGTGGGCTGGCTGTGTACGAGCGCTACCTGTTCAGCATCCACATGTTGGGCCACATGGTGCTGAGCATGGGCATTCCCGTGATGCTGGTGCTCGGGGCGCCCGTGACGCTTGCGGCACGGGCCATCCACGCCCGCAAAGACGGATCACGAGGCCCTCGAGAGTGGATCTTGGCGATCGTGCACTCGCGCTTCGCCGCGATTGTCGGGCACCCCATTGTTGCCTCGGTGGTCTTTGCCGTGTCGCTCTTGGTGTTCTACTACTCGCCGTTGTTCTCGTGGGCAGTGAGCGACCACCTCGGTCACCAATGGATGGTGCTGCACTTTTTGTTGAGCGGCTACCTTTTCGTCAACGCACTCATTGGTGTCGACCCCGCGCCCTACCGCCCGCCGTACCCGATTCGGCTCATCATCTTGCTCGCGACGATGGCCTTCCACGCCTTCTTCGGACTCTCGCTCATCACGGGAACCGGCCTCCTGTTACCCGAGTGGTTTGGCGCGATGGGCCGCGAGTGGGGCCAGCCGCCGCTTGCCGACCAGCAGACGGGCGGGGGAATCGCGTGGAGCGTGGGGGAGATTCCCACCCTCGTGTTGGCGATGCTCGTGGTGTGGAGCTGGAGTCGGGCCGATGGTCGCGAGACCAAGCGTCTCGACCGTCGTGCTGACCGCGACGGTGACGCCGACCTGGAGGCGTGGAACGCCATGCTTGCTGAACGCGCCCGCCAGAGCGAGCGCCGTTAGCCCCCTGCCGCAAACAGCCGGATTTCGGGTCGACGATCGACGATCGTGAGCTCGCCACGCACGATGAACCCCATCAGCTCATCCCGCGATGTGATGGTTCCATCAAAGAGCCGTTGCACGTCAACAACCAATTGCACGCTGCCCTCACTGCGCAGGCTCCAGACCCCGGCGCGGCCGCCCGGTTCGATCGAGACGGTCTCGAGATCATCAAGGCGCCACGCGGGAGGCTCGACAACTCGATCGACGATCGTGATGCCGAACGGACACCCGGTTGGCTGCAAGACAGACTGTTCGGCGCACTCGCTCAGCAGCCGCTCGACCTCGCGTTGAACCGTGCGCTGGAGGCGATCGGTTGGTTCGACGGTGAGCGCGACGTCGGTGACGCCGCCAGCCGCGCCCACGCGCACGGTCTGCGCGGTGGCGGCGAGCAAGGGCTCGTCGAGGTGCACACTCACGCGCGCGGGAACGAACACACTGACGGCCACGGATTCTCCTGCCGCGTTGGCCACGACCGACTGTCCGTTGACCGCAATGACATCGTGCCGATCGGCCGAGACCTCGAGCGTGGTGACCGGCGGCGTCGCGAAGGCCCACGCCGGGACGAGTCCAAAGATCGGCGGCGCGGGGCGCAGCGTGAAGGTCACGCGCACGGCATCCGTGTCGTCACCGTATTCGGCGATGACGTCGACGCTGCCGTCTCGCGCCTCGCTGCTGGCAATGACCCGGTGGATGCTCGGCTCTCCCTCGTCACCGACCGGCATCGCCGTCGGCGGCTCGAGCCCAGCCAGTTGCGCGGCTGCGACATGATCGTCGCGCGCGAGGGCGTCGAGGTAGCGCTGCACATGGGCGGCGGGCGTGGCGCTGGTCGCCAGGAGGATGGCGAATGCCAACGCGCCGAAGCCGAGCAGAGCGGCGACGGCTCCTCCCCCGATGAGCATGGCCCGGGTCATGAGGCCAGCCTACGCAGACGGTGACGCAACGCCGCGAGCTGTGTCAGGGTGGCGCGCGCCCGCGGTTACAGTGGTGTGCCGTCGGTCGGCTGACCACGGCGGGGCACGGGCGAAAGAGAGGGTCATGGCAGTGCGCGGTGGCCACAGCCTGAGTTCTGAACAGGCGGCCGTTCTTGAGCTCATCGAGTCGACACGCGACCACGTCTTTGTTACCGGTCGCGCCGGAACAGGCAAGTCGACCCTGCTCGAGGCCTTCATCGCATCGACGGAGCGGTCGGTCGTGGTGTGTGCACCCACGGGAGTGGCGGCTCTCACCGTCGGCGGCCAGACGATCCACTCGCTGTTTCGCCTTCCCATTGGCCTTATCGCTGACCACGAGTTCGATGACTCTGCCGAGCTTCGCACGCTTCTTGCCTCGATTGACACCGTCGTCATCGATGAGGTGTCGATGGTGAGCGCTGACCTCATGGATGCCATTGACCGCCGACTCCGTCAGGCGCGGGCTCGTCGTCACGAGCCATTCGGCGGCGTGCAAGTGGTGCTCTTCGGAGACCCGTACCAACTCGCACCGGTTCCGGGCCGCGACGAGGGTGAGCGCGCCTACTACGCCGACCACTATCGGTCGATGTGGTTCTTCGATGCTGCGGTGTGGCGCGAGGCCGACCTGCGCATTGTCGAGCTGCAGACCATTCATCGCCAACACGACGCCGACTTTCGCGCCATGCTCACGGCAGTTCGCCACGGCACGGTCACGCCCGAGATTGGGTGGGCTCTCAACCAGGCTGGCGCACGACCGGCGCCCGACGACGGCGTGCTGACGCTGGCAACGACCAACGCCACGGTCACGCGCATCAACATGGATGCCCTGCGCAAGCTCCCCGGCGATGCCAAGACTGCTCGCGCCGACATCGGGGGAGAGTTTGGGCCTAAGGGGGGCTACCCCGCTGACGAAGACTTGCAGCTCAAGGTCGGAGCGCAAGTGATGTTCTTGCGCAATGACACGGGTGGCGACGGCCATCCTCGCTGGGTGAATGGCAGCCTCGGCACCGTCGAGCGCATTGGTCGTACCGTTTTCGTGGAGGTCGACGGCGACAGCCACGAGGTCATGCCGGCCACCTGGGAAAAGTACAAGTACACCTACTCAGCCGCAACGAAGCGCGTCTCGAAAGATGTCGTCGCCGAGTTCACGCAGTTCCCCCTGCGGCTGGCGTGGGCCGTGACCATTCACAAGTCTCAAGGCTCGACCTACGACCGCGCGATTGTCGATCTCGGCCCGCGGGCTTTCGCGCCGGGCCAGACCTACGTGGCGCTCAGCCGCATCCGTTCGCTCGACGGTCTGCACCTCGTGCGTCCGTTGCGCCCGAGCGACATCATCGTCGACGACGACGTGCGCCGCTTCATGGCCGAGGCCGAGCAGCAGATCGAGTAAATCGAAGTGGCCAGAGGGGATGACGGGAATCGAACCCCGCAGACGCGGCAGCGTCTGCGCGTCGAGCGTGAGCCGGTGAAGTCTCGGCGGGCCAGAGGGGATGACGGGAATCGAACCCCGCAGACGCGGCAGCGTCTGCGCGTCGAGCGTGAGCCGGTGAAGTCTCGGCGGGCCAGAGGGGATGACGGGAATCGAACCCGCGCTATCAGCTTGGGAAGCTGAAGTTCTGCCATTGAACTACATCCCCAGGTGCACAGCAGCAGTGCTTCGCCAGTGTAGCGAACCGGCCGCCTCGCTAGGCTGACCGCATGCTTTTGAGTGACCGCGACATCCGTGCCGAACTTTCGTCGGGCCGCATTGGCCTTGACCCCCTCGATCTGACGATGGTGCAGCCGTCGAGTGTTGATGTGCGTCTCGACTCGCTCTTTCGATTGTTCGACAACCACAAGTACCCGTTCATCGATCCGGCAGAAGAGCAGCCTGAGCTGACTCGACTTGTCGAGTCGAAGCCCGATGAGCCGTTCATTCTGCACCCTGGCGAATTCGTGCTCGGGTCGACGTATGAGCAAGTGAGCTTGCCCGACGACGTGGCAGCGCGCCTGGAGGGCAAGAGCTCACTCGGCCGGCTGGGGCTTCTCACTCACTCGACCGCCGGCTTCATCGACCCGGGCTTCACCGGCCACGTCACTCTTGAGCTCAGCAACGTCGCAACGCTACCGATCAAGCTTTGGCCCGGCATGAAGATCGGGCAGCTGTGCTTTTTCCGCCTCAGCTCACCCGCCGAGAACCCATACGGAACCGGCCAGTACCTCAACCGCTACCAGGGCCAGCGTGGTCCGACGGCATCGCGCTCGTGGCTGAACTTTCACCTCACCGAGATTGCACCGTCGGCTGACTAGTGCGCGTTAAGCGCTGCCTAGGCGGGCGCGAGCGCGGCAACGCGCGCGATGAGGTCGCGTGAACTAAACGGCTTGACGATGTAATCGTCAACCCCGGCCGCATATGCGCGCTCAATGTCGTGCTGTTGCGACTTCGCCGTCAACATCAAGACTTTGGTGCGGTGCTCTGTATCGGTCGAACGGATGCTCTCGCACACCGCGATGCCATCCAGCCGGGGCATCATCCAATCGAGAATCACCACGTCGGGCGCACGAGTCCCAATGGCTTCGAGGGCCAACTCGCCATTGATCGCGCTCTCGACTTCGTGGCCCGCTGTTCGGACCCGACTCTCGAGCAGCAGTAAAACGTCGGGTTCGTCTTCGACGATCAACACGTGGGCCATTGGACTCCTCTCGCGATACCGTACTTAACCTTCGCACCTTGGCGGTGCTCATGGGAGAGTTGTCAACAAATGTTCACTCCGTCGTGACAGGGCAGTGCCTGGTCTTGACTTTGCTGGAGGAGACAAGATGGATTCCCGCGGTCTGGCGGCGCGAATAAACGACTTCACAGCTGTACCGCGGAGGGCGACTATTGCCGTGCTCGTGATCGCGGTGTTTGGCGTCGCATTGCTGAGCCTTACTGCACAAAACCAAGAATTGCCGACAGCCTTGTGGTGGCCGGCGATGGGAGTAATGGTCACTGTCGTGCTCGCAAGTCGAGGGCGACGGATCGCCGTTCTGGGACCATTGCTTGCAGTGGCCACGGTAGCAAACCTCCTGGGAGGCCGGTCAATTGATCTCGCTTTCGCATACGGGGTGGCCAATGTTATCGAGGCTTGGGTGGTTGTGTGGATACTGACTCGAGGGCGACGCCATGCAAGCCTTCACACCCTTATCGACGTCGGCCGATTCATCTTCAGTTGTGTCGTTGGCCCGCTAATTTTCGCCGTGATCGCTTCGAATGCCGCGGCATTGCTTGCCGGAGCAGACCCCGGTGCCTTGAGCCTTTCGTTTGTGACGTCGCACGCCAGCGCCCTATTGGTCATCGTTCCCGTCGCGCTTGCACCACTATCCGTGCGTTTGCGAACCCCGGCCTGGGAACCTGTTGTTCAAACGCTGACCCTGGGAGTACTGGTTGTCGTCGTTTTCGTGGTGTTCCCGTCGTACGCATTGAGCTTCCTGGTGGTGCCGGCGCTGATGTGGGGCAGTTTCCGACTACCTCCGATTATCCCTGCGTTTCAAATGTTTGGGCTTGCTCTGATATCGGTGGCACTCACGGCTGCGTATCAGGGCCCGTTCGGTCTGCTCATCGGCGACGACCTGGGTGGGGGGGTGATCGCATTGCAGTTGTTCATGATCACTCACGCGGCGGCCGGACTGTTCGTCTCGGGCGAGAGCGCTGATTGGTTTGCCAGCTCGGAGGCATTGGCGGCGCGCGAGCGCGACGCCAATGCTGTGGCAGACGAACTCCGCGAACTCAATGATCAAAAGGACCGATTCATCGCTTCCGTCAGTCATGAATTGCGAACGCCCGTGACCAGCATTTTGGGCTTTGCTGAACAGCTTGACGAGCGGGACGATCTCGATCCTGAGACGGCCACATCCGGTCGCATCATCTACCGCAATGCCCGGCGACTAGCCGACGTCATTGAGGACGTGCTCGAACTGAGTCGGCTCACCACGCAGTCGAGCGCGCGAAAGGCGGCCGAGATAGATGTACGCCGAATTCTCGACGACTGCATCGTCGACTCGTCGGGACTCATTTCGCCAGAGAGAAAAATTCGCGTTCAACTTGTGTCGCCAGAACACCCGGTACCGATGGTTGGGGTCGAACAACATCTTGCGCGGGTATTCGGGAACCTGCTGTCAAACGCCGTAAAATTCAGCCCTGTGGGTGGAACGGTGACGGTTACGCTCGACGACTCCGACAGTGACGAGTTAGAAATTCGCGTCAGTGATGAGGGCCCGGGAATTCCGATCGCCGAGCAGGAAGCGGTCTGGGATCGCTTTTATCGCGTGCAATCGCCTCAACACAGCGACGTATCCGGAACTGGGCTTGGCTTACCCATTGTCCAAGCCCTCGTGCAGCAACGCATCGGTGGTTCGATTCAGCTGCGGTCAGACGGTTCGCGCGGCACAACGGTTGTCGTTCGTATCCCGAGAGTGCCAAGTATGTAGGTACCGAGCGGCACAAAAATCACCCAAGACCGTGGGTCAGGCGACGTAGTCACCCGACCACGCGGCAAGCTGCCATCCCAGCCACGGGCTGAAGGCAAACGGCGCCGCGGCCACTGCGGCACGGAGTTCTGCCGGGTCGAGCCAGGCCCACTCGGCAACCTCGTCGGCGGCGGGGGTGACAGTGCCCATTGCGCGAGCCGTAAAGACGGGGCAGATCTCATTCTCGACGATCCCTGATGCGTCGACCGCGCGATACCGAAAGTCGGGCAGGGCAACGCGCACGTCGGTGAGGGTCAGGCCCAGCTCACGCTCGGCTCGCCGCGTGATCGCCTGCACCGTGTCTTCACCGGGGGCGGGATGCCCACAGAACGAGTTGGTCCACACTCCGGGCCAGGTCTTCTTGCCGAGCGCGCGGCGCGTCACGAGCACGCGCCCGGCCTCGTCGAACACGTGGCACGAGAACGCCAAGTGCAACGGCGTGTCGGTCGTGTGAACGGTGGCTTTCGGCGCCGTGCCGATCGTCGTGCCGTCGTCGGCGATAAGCACGACGGTCTCAGGGATTTCGCTCATGGGGCGGGGTAGTCTGCTCAGGTGAAGAGGAACGACCTGGAGGCGATCGCAGAGTCGCGAGCGGCCATGGTCGACGCTGTGCTGGAGCGCTTCTTCAGCCTATCCAAGAAGCGGGCGGCTCCCCTGGGAGACCACTATTTGCACTTGTGGGGCCTGCTTGAGCGCAACACCCAGGGCGGCAAGCGATTCCGCCCCCGAATGGTCATGGCGGCCTATGCCGGACTCGGGGGCACCGACATGGATGCCGCGGCCTACGTCGGCGCCTCGTTCGAGCTGCTGCACACGGCGCTCATCGTGCACGACGACGTGATCGATCGCGATTTCGTGCGGCGGGGCATCCCGAACATCTCGGGTGCGTATCGCGACCACGCGGTTGATCGCGGCGCCAGCGTCGAGATCGCCGAGCACCGTGGCGTGTCGGCCGCCGTGATCGCGGGCGACCTAGCGCTGTTCAATGCCTACCGGTTGATCGACAAGAGCGGCGTAGGTTCGCCGTTGCGCGAGCGACTGCTCGATGTTCTTGATGAGGCCATGTTCGCGAGCGCCGCGGGTGAGCTCATCGACGTGGATTTTTCGATTGACCCCGAGATGCCGCTCGTCGACGACATCCTCACGATGGAGCGCCTCAAGACCGCGGTCTACTCGTTCGAGACGCCGCTGCAGGCGGGCGCGATTCTCGCCGGGGCAAGCGAGCAGACGGTCGCAACGCTGGGCGACTTCGGTCGCGACATCGGCATTGCGTACCAAATTGTGGATGACGTGCTCGGGGTCTTCGGCGAAGAAGAGTCGACCGGCAAGACCACGATCGGTGATCTCCGCGAAGGCAAGCGCACCGTCATGATCGCCTTCGCCTGTTCGACGCCCGCGTGGGCGCGACTCTGTGACCTCATCGGCAAAGCCGACCTCAGCAACGACGAAGCCGCTGAAGCGCGGTCGTTGCTCATCGAGTGCGGCGCGCGGGCCTTCGCGGACGATCTCGCGCGCGGCTATGCCAACCGAGCCCTCGCGCGCCTCGCCGAGCCGCACATTCCTTCGTCACTGCGCGACGAGTTGCACCCCGTCGCTGAAACCGTCTTGAAACGGGTGAAATGAACCGCTTGAGCCTGTATGACCGCGTTGCCGACGAGACGGCGGGCGTGGTCATCCGTCGATATTCCACGTCGTTCGGGCTCGCGTCACGATTGCTTGATGCTTCGGTGCGTCAGCACGTCGAGAACATCTACGCGCTTGTGCGCGTCGCCGATGAGATTGTCGACGGCGGGGTCGCTGAGGCGGGCCTCGACGCCGTGCACGCGGCGCGCTACCTCAACGAGTTTGAAGCGGAGACGAACGCCGCGATGGCGTCGGGCTACAGCACCAACCTTGTCGTGCACGCCTTTGCGCGCACGGCGCGCGAGGTTGGCTTCGGCGAAGAACTGACCGAGCCGTTCTTTCACTCGATGCGCATGGACTTGACCGACACCGAGCACGACCAAGAAAGCTTCGACCGCTACGTCTACGGCTCGGCCGAGGTCGTCGGACTCATGTGTCTGCGAGCGTTCGTTCAGGGTATGACCATCGACGACGAGCAGAATGATCGCCTCGTCGCCGGCGCGCGAGCGCTCGGAGCTGCCTTCCAGAAGGTCAACTTCTTGCGCGATCTGTCGGCCGACTTCGAGACGCTCGGCCGCAGCTACTTCCCTGGGGTGAGCGTCGGCTCATTCACCGAGGAGGACAAAGTGCGGTTGCTCGACGACATCGACGCCGATTTGCGCACGTCTGCCGCCGTGATTCCGCAGCTCCCGAAGGGCAGCCGTCGCGCGGTTGCTCTCGCGCAAGGCCTCTTTGCCGAACTCTCGGTGCGCTTGCGCCGCACGCCCGCCTCGCAGCTCATTCGTGCTCGCGTGCGTGTTCCCGATCCCGTCAAGGCGCGCATTGCGCTGGGGGCGCTCGCGGGCCGTACTCCTCGTTCTCACCCTGCCGCAGCATCCCCCTCGATCGGAGCATCGTCATGACTCGCGTCGTCGTTATTGGTGGAGGAATCGCGGGGCTCGCGAGCGCCGCACTGCTCGCGCGCGATGGCTACACAGTCACGCTTGTCGAAAAGCAGCCCGAGGTGGGTGGCCGCGCTGGCTCGTGGGAGAAAGACGGCTTCCGCTTCGACATGGGCCCCTCGTGGTACCTCATGCCCGAGGTCTTCGATCACTTCTTCAAGCTGTGCGGCACGAGCGCGGCCGATCAACTGCAGCTCGTGCAGCTCGACCCCGGATACCGCGTCATCACGCAGGGCTTCGACACTCCCACCGACATCGCGGCCTCGCGTGCCGAGAACGTGGCGCTCTTCGAATCGATTGAGCCCGGCGCGGGCGCGAAGCTCGAAAAGTACCTTGACTCGGCCCTTGACACCTACGAGATGGCCAAGAAGCGCTTTCTCTACACGAGCTTCCAATCGTTCGGCCCGCTGATCCGCGGCGATGTGCTCAAGCGCACCGCCAAGCTCGTGCGCATGCTGCTGCAGAACCTCGACGCTTATGTCGCCAAGCGCTTCACCGACCTGCGGCTGCGTCAGATTCTGGGCTACCCGGCCGTCTTCCTCGGCTCGTCGCCCTTCCTCACGCCGAGCATGTACCACCTCATGTCGCACCTCGACCTGACGGATGGCGTGCTGTACCCGATGGGCGGATTCACGCGCCTCATCGACCGCATCGCTGCGGTGACCGAAGAGCAGGGCGTGAGCATCCGTACGTCCTCGCCAGTGGCACGCATCATCGTTGACCCCGTGACCAAGAAGGCCACCGGAGTCGAGCTCGAGGGGGGCGAGGTGCTCGAGGCCGACCTCGTCGTCTCGGCCGCTGATTTGCACCACACTGAGACCCAGTTGCTCCCGGCCGAGTTGCAGACTTACCCCCAGGACTACTGGGACAAGAAGACGGCCGGCCCGAGTGCCCTGCTGTTGTACTTGGGTGTCAAGGGCGAGCTGCCTGAGCTGGAGCACCACAC